>JAITNM010000061.1 GCA_031290475.1 Treponema sp.
CGAAAATTGTACACTCTTGGAGCTAAGCGAATCTTATTCCAGAGGAACCGGATGCCTTAATTGGGCACGTCCGGGTCTGTGGGGGCTCCGGGGAGGTAACTCCCCGGTTCTACCCGGCCCAAAGATGCCTGGCGTCTATACCGTTCATACGTTCTCGAAAGCCCTTTTCAGGAGGGCCTCTTCCGGAGGCCGGGTTAAGAGCGACACTGCCGGCACTACAATGAAGGGAACCAATATGGCGATTGACGCCGTAAGGGGGGAACGGGAAGCGCCGAGGACAAAGAAAAGCACGATTTCTGTCGCCAGTCCGGTGAGCAGCCCCGCGTAAGCCCCGCTCTTTGTGGTACGTTTCCAGTAAAGGCCGTAAATGTAGGGCGCCGCGAAAGAGCCTGATACCGCGCCCCAGCTTAAGGACATGAGGTACACAATAATGCTGATCTGGAACCGGGAGATAAAGTACGAAATGATGATAAACACCCCTGCCAGTAAGCGCATCATCGCTACCGAGCGGTCCTTACCGGTTTTATTGTCAACCCGTGCAGGATAGAGGTCAATGGCTACCGAAGAAGAAGACACGAGCACCAATGACGACAGGGTGGACATGGAGGCCGAAAGTACCAGCAGCAGTATCAGCGCCAGGAGGACTTCCGGCAGGCGGTTCGTGAGCAGGGTGGGAACGATGAGGTCGTAGTTGATCCCCCCGGCGGCGGTTTTAGGCACCGAGTTCAGGTCGAAAAAAACGTGGGCAAAGGCGCCGGTGGAATAGGCCGCAAAACCTATCATCAGGGCAAATACCGTGGTTACAATTGCCGCCTTGGGGATTACCCTCTCGTTCTTGATGGCGTAGAACTTCTGCGTCATCTGGGGGAGGCCCCAGGTGCCGAAACTGGTCATGAACACGAGGCTAATCACCGTAAGGGCCGAGGGCTGCTTTCCCGGGGGAATGTGGGCCGCGTAAGCGTCCCGCACTTTTCCCAGCATTTCAAAGTAGCCGCCCCCCTCGCCGGACAGGACCAGGATCATAACCGCGGCTCCCGCAAACATGATGATCCCCTGGATAAAGTCGGTAATGGCAATGGCGAAGTAGCCCCCCAGGATAAGGTAGACGCCGGTAAAGGCGATCATGACCAGGAGGGCGATATCGTAGGGAATGCCGAAGACCTTCTCGAAGAGGTGGCCCAGGCCTTTAAATACCGATGCCGAGTAGGGGAGGAGGAAGAAGAAGATCACGCTGGCCGCCACGGGTTTAAGGTGCCTGGCGCCGTACCGTTCCTGGAGGAATTCAGGCATGGTCATGGTGTCCAGGTTCTGGGTCATCCGCCGGGTTCTGCGGGCCAGGACCAGCCAGGCCGCCCCGGCGCCGATTACCGCGTTACCCAGGGCTATCCACAGGGCGTTAAGGCCGAACTGCCAGCCCTGGGTCCCGGCGAAACCGATAAAGATCACCGCGGAAAAGTATGAGGTACCGTAGGCCACCGCGGAAACCCAGGGGCCCAGGCTCCGGCCCCCCAGGAAGAAGTCGCCCAGGGTCTTGGTGCGCCGCATACCCCAAATGCCGACGCCGGTCATGATTGCCAAAAATATCACCAGAAACACAATACCTATTCCAACCACAATACTATCCTTTTAGATTCGGTCTCGCCGAATTTTCCTCTGAAAATTGTATAAACAACAAGAAGTCTAATATTATATTGATGTTATGCATAGATCCCGGCCGAAAATGCTATTTTTTTGCGGAAATTTTCTCATTTTTTTATAAAATATAGTATATTGGAGGTACGAAGGAATGCATGAATATTGGAATTTTCAGCGATTGTTATACCCCCCAGGTAAACGGGGTGGTAACGGTAGTACGGACATTAAAGACCGAATTGGAAAAGAAAGGCCACCAGGTTTATGTTTTTACCGTCCAGCACCCCCAGGCCGTTCCGGAAGAAAGGGTCTTCAGGATGAAGTCCATCCAGTTTCCCGCCGAACCTCAGCACCGGATCGGCGTTTTTCTTGAAAAGCAGATCATGGATTTTGCCCGGCCCCTCAATCTGGATATCATCCATACCCACACCGAATTCAGCCTCTACATGGGTTCCCGCACCGTAAGCCGTAAGCTCGGCGTCCCTTCGGTTCATACCCTCCATACCTATTACGAGGATTACCTCAACTATGTGCCTTTGCTTATGCCTTTACTGAAGTATAACATCCCCGCCTATCTTAAGACCATGCTAAAAAAACAGTACTGTATTATTGCCCCTTCCAGAAAGATGCAGGACTACCTGGTCAGGAATAAATTCGGAAAACCGGTGAGGGTCATTCCCAACGGCATTGACCTGTCCCGGTTTTATGAACGTTCGGCGGTTAACGAAGGGCGGAGGAATTTCCGGGAACGGTTTAATCTGGATGAGGATGACGAGGTCATTGTTTTTGTGGGACGTTTGGGGATCGAGAAAAATATCTCCGTCCTTTTGGATAATTTCCGGGAGATCCGCCTGCGCCGCCCAAAAGCCAGGCTCGTTCTCGTCGGTGATGGGCCGGACCGCAGGGCTCTCCAAACCTACGGATATGAACTGGGGGTGAGCGGTTCCCTGATCTTTACCGGGTATCTCCGCTGGCCCGATGAAATAGTTCAGGCTTATGCCGCTTCAGATCTCTTTATGAGCGCCTCCCACAGCGAGGTTCATCCTATTACCTTTATTGAGGCTATGGCCACAGGACTTCCGGTGGTAGCCGCAGCGGATACCAGTATCCAGGATATGGTCCTCAATGGGACCAATGGTTACGCCGTGGCGGACGATACGCTGCTCTGGGAAAAAAGCGTCGAGATTCTTTCAGATCCTGAATCCCGGGTAAAAATGGGTAAGATGTCCGAAGACATTTCCCGGAACTATTCGGTCGAACGGTTCGTTGATTCCATGATCGCCTGTTACGAAGAGTACCGGAAGCACTGATGCCTTCCCTGACTATGCCTCCTTCAGAACCGGAACAGACAAGGCCGGAGATACCGGCGTCCGGGTTAAACCCCTCTGATTTTGAAAATCTGGGGGTTGGGATCTTTAAAGCCCGCCTTGCGGAGCGGGGCATAAAGATCCCAACCCCGGTTCAGAAACTGGTTATCCCCCGGCTTTTAGCAGGGGAGGGGGGCTTGTTTACGTCCCCCACTGGCACGGGAAAGACCTTCGCCTACCTCCTCCCCCTGTTCCAGCGCTTTCTCGTAAAACCCGCGCCTCGGTCTGATCCTGTTATTCTGATCTGCGCCCCCACCTACGAACTCTGTTCCCAAATCAAGGCGGAAGCCGACTTTTTGTTGGGAAACGGGGAAGGGGAGACAGAAAAGGGAGACGGTACGGAGGAAGGCGGCGGGGCTGCCCCGGGTTTGAAGCTGAGCCGGAGGGCCGCGCTTCTTATCGGGACGGGGAATATGAGCCGGCAGATTGAAGGCTTAAAAAAGGACAAGCCCGCCGTTATTGTAGGGAATGCCGGGAGGCTCCTCCAGCTCAGTCGCATGGGGAAACTCAGGTTCGGCGGACTTTGCGCCCTGGTGCTGGATGAAGGTGATCGGCTTTGCTCTGACGAGCTCTTTACCGAAACTGAAGAACTGGTTCACCGGGCCCTGAAGGGAAAGACACTAAAGGGCCAGGCCCCCTCCGGTTCAGAAGGGGAGGGGAGGATCCTTGCCTCCTGTTCCGCCACCTTGCCGGTAAAGAGCCGGGAACGGCTCGGAAGCCTTCTGGGGGAACTCCCGTTTTTTGATGCGGGAGAGGGGGGGGCGATTCCGGATCTTATCAGCCATTGGGCTATTTTTAGCGAAGGCCGCCGGAAGATCCAGACCCTGCGTTCCTTTTTGGCGGCAGCCAGGCCGAGGAAGGCCTTGGTTTTTACGAGCCGGAGGGAGGATGTAGGAAAAATACTGGGGGATCTCCAGCACCACCATCTGGCCGCAGGGGCGCTTTTTGCCGACATGGAAAGAAAAGGTCTCTCCCGTAAGCATGCCATGGATGATTTCCGTAAGGGGCGGTTCCCTGTTCTGGTCTCCACCGATTTGGCCGCCCGGGGACTGGACATAGGGGACCTGAGCCACATTATCGCCCTGGATGTTCCCCAGGACGCCGGCGCCTATCTGCACCGGGCGGGCCGTACCGGCCGGGCGGGGAAGCGGGGGATTGTGGTCACTATCGGCGACGGGCCGGAGATGCAGGCTTTGGCCAAACTTGAAAAAAAGCTGGGGATTGCGGTGTACCCCAAGGAACTCAGGAACGGCCGCGTCGTAGTACCTTGTCCCGATCCCCCTCCTCCTTTATAATCCAATCATGGCTGAGCTTGCTAAATTTACCGTATCCCAACTGACCGAGCTTATCCGCGCCCAGCTTGAGGGCGTCTTTGGCCAGGTAACCGTGGAAGGGGAACTTTCCAACTGCCGGCCTTCCAGTACGGGACACCTCTACTTCACCCTGAAGGACGCGGGGGCGGCGATTTCCGGGGTAATGTTCAAGAACCGGCTCCGCTTCCTCTCTTTTGAGCCCAGGGACGGAATGCTGCTCCGGGTACGGGGGAGTATTTCCGTCTATGCCCAGCGGGGAACCTACCAGATCATCTGCGAGGAAATGGAACAGGCCGGGACCGGGGACATCCTTGCCATGCTGGAAAAGCGGAAACGGCTTTTGGCGGAAGAGGGGCTTTTCGACGAAGGCCGGAAGAAGCCCCTGCCCCGGTTTCCCGGGATCGTGGGCGTGGTGAGTTCTCCCACAGGAGCCGCGGTTCGGGATATCCTCAACATTTTGGAACGCCGGGCTGCGGGGATACGGGTAGTGATTCTGCCCTGCCCGGTACAGGGAACCGAAGCGGCGGCGGCTATTGCCCGCCGGATCGAGCAGGCCAACGAATGGAAGCTCGCGGATGTGCTGATTGTGGGACGCGGGGGCGGATCCCTTGAAGACCTCCTCCCCTTTTCGGAAGAAGTTGTGGTACGCTCGGTAGCCGCTTCAAAAATACCGGTGGTGAGCGCCGTGGGACACGAAATCGACTGGGCCCTTTCGGATTTCGCGGCGGATCTCCGGGCGCCGACCCCGTCCGCCGCGGCGGAGCTTGTCAGCGAAGGCCGCTGGGAAGTACGGGGAATGGTTGCCTCTATGGCGGAAACGCTGCGGGAATTCATGGATACCCGCCTTGAAAGAATACGGTTACTGCTCAGGCCCTTTAGCGAAGAAGATCTGGAGTACCGGTTCCGTTCCATACTCCAGCCTGTTCTTGTGCGCTTTGACGACGCAAAGGAAGGGCTTTTATACGCCATTTCCGACAGGATCCGGAACGCCAGGAACAGGCTGAGCCTCGTCTCCGCAGCCATGGAAGCCGGAAGCCCCCTGGCCGTAATGGAGCGGGGTTTTTCCGTGGTGATCCATGAAAAAACAGGAAAAGTGTTGCGCAGCGCGGATCAGGCGTCTAAAGGGGATCGCCTTGTGATACGGCCTCTTAAGGGAATTATAAACGCGGTGACCGAATCGGCGGAGAAAGACGGCGAAGACGAAGGAAAACCGGTTAACAACAGGAGCAGGGGATGAAAAATTTTGAAGAACGCCTTGAAAGGCTTGAAGAGCTGGGAGAAAAAATACGCAAACCGGATCTCCCTTTGGACGATGCCCTTAAGGCCTTTGAGGAGGGGATTAAACTGGCCCGATCCCTGGAAAAAGACCTGGAAAAGGTTGAAAACCGGATAGAGATCCTCATGAACGGAACCGGCAGGAAAAGTGAAAACGAAGAGGCGGAACTGAGCCTCTTTGATGACGAGGATTAGATGGCCGGCAGGATAGCGATACTGCCGCCTGAAGAAGCCCGGAAGATCGCCGCAGGGGAAGTTATCGACCGGCCGGCGGCGCTGGTCAGGGAATTGCTCGATAACGCCATTGATTCAGGCTGTTCTTCGGCGGAAGTCCTCATTGAAGAGGGGGGCATACGGCGGACGGAGGTGATCGACGACGGGAGCGGCATGGGAAAGGAAGACCTGGAACTCTGCTGGGAAACCCACGCCACAAGCAAGATCCGTTCCCTGGCCGACCTCAGCACCGCGGAGACCCTGGGCTTCCGGGGGGAAGCCCTTTCGGCGGCGGCGGCGGTTTCCCGTTTAGAGATACTGTCCAGCGTTGACGGGAGGGAGGCCTGGCTTTTGGAAGCGGGTCCCGGCGGAAAACCCGGACAATACCGAATTGCCCAGGCCCGCCGGGTTAAGGGTTCCAGCGTGAGAAGCATCGGCCTTTTTGACGCCATTCCTGCGCGTAAACGTTTTCTAAAACGGGAGGGAACCGAGGCGGGCCTTTGCCGGCAGATTTTTATTGAAAAGGCCCTGGCTTTTCCGGAGATCAATTTCCGCTTTACCCAGGATGGAAAGTTGAAGTGTTTTCTCCCCGCCGCTTCTTCCCTGAAAGACCGCTTTGCCCAGGCGCTGCTTGACCGGAAGGAGGCTTCGTTTCTCCATGAGATTGCCGCCGCCGGCGAGGGCTTTTCCGCGGTAATTGTGTTTGGCGGTCCTGAACTGTACCGTTCCGAAAGACGGCAGCAGTATATCTTTGCCAACGGACGGCGCATTCAGGATTACGGCCTCCTTCAGGCCTTTGAGTACGGACAGGAGCATCTCTTTCCCAACGGGACCCACCCCGTGGGGGCGGTCTTTATTGACATCGATCCCGGTCTTGCGGACTTTAACATACACCCGGCAAAACGGGAGGCGCGGTTCCGCGATCCCCAGTCCATCCACCATGCAATCACCTCGGCGCTGCGGGACTACACGAGGCGGATTTTGCCGGGCGGGGACGCGGAGACGGAAGACGGCGCAGGGAGCAGGGCTTTTGCCGCCGGACGCGCTGCGGGCGGACAGCTCGCCATGGAAGCCCTCCTCAACGACCCGCCGGTCTTTGCTCCTTTTCCCCGCTTTGCTTCCCCCTCCGCGCCGGAGGGAGGATCCTTCCCCTGGGAAGGCCTCGCGGTACACGAAGAGGCCCCGCCCTACGGTGCGGCGGCGGAGGAAGCGCCGCGATACCCGGAACCAACAGAAAAACCGCGTTTTATCGGACGGCTCTTTTCCCTCTTCATTCTCGTAGAAAAGGGGGACCGCCTTTTTATCATCGATCAGCACGCGGCCCACGAAAGGCTCCTCTACGACCGTTTCCTCAAAGGCCCCATTCCCACACAGGAACTGCTCGTACCCATCCCCTTTACCGCCGAAGATGAGGGGGCGGACCGTTTTCTCGATGTAAAACGGGAAGAACTTGCGAACCTGGGGGTGCGTATCGATTCTGACGCGGGTTCCTGGCATATCACCGCCCTGCCTTCCAATTGGAAACTTTCCGACCGCGAAACGGTAAAAGCCATACTGGAATTGGAAAAAGCGGGGAAAAATATGGCGGAACACTGGGCGGCGACCGTTTCCTGCCATGGGGCGGTGAAGGACGGAGACCTCCTGGACGATGGCGCGGCTCTGGCATTGGCGGAAGCGGCTATGGAACTCTCCGTACCCCGCTGCCCCCACGGACGCCCCCTCTGGAAAGAAATCGGCCGGGAGGAGCTTTTCAGGGCGGTAAGACGGATAGAGTAGAAAGGAGTCTCACCTTTCACCGGGGTACGTAAAATTCCCCTGGGCGCGGATTTCGTCCATAATCTCCATGGCTGTCAGGGACTCGGATAAGGGCATTATACCGCTTTCGGTTTTACCCTCCCGGAGACAGCGGTTTACTTCTTCGGCTTCGTAATTGTAACCGTTGGCAAGATACTCACCCTCAAAGCAGTAATCATACTTTCCCTGAACATGAAGTTTGGCCCCATGGGCAAATACTACATCCGGTACATGAATATAACCCTGGGTTCCGTAAATCCACCCGTCATTCTGCATGTTCACACAGAGGGACGAGCCTACAACAGCCTGCCGCCCCTGGGGGTATGACAGAACCGCTGAAACAAGTTCGTCTACTCCCGTTTCCCCCAGCACCAGGGCGGAAGAAACTTTCAGAGGTTTTACCCCGCCAAAAGCCATGGACGCAAAGGAAATGGGATAAACGCCGGCGTCCAAAAGGGCGCCGCCCCCAAGCTCCCGCTTGAGCAGTCTTCCTGCGGGATTCCAAGGGGCGTTGAAACCAAAATTCGCCTGTACCGCCCGGACTTCTCCGATGAGCCCACAGGAAAGCCATTCCCTCACCTTTACAAGCGGCGGGGTGTAGCGGTTCCACATAGCCTCCATAAAAAACACCTTATTCTCATGAGCGCAGGCGATGAGTTCCCGCAGTTCCGCCGCGTTAATGGTTACCGGTTTTTCGCAGAGCACGGCTTTTCCGGCTTTGAGCGCCCCCAGGGTCAGTTCCCGGTGAACCGGATGGGGAGTCCCTATATAGATAACGTCAATCCCCGGATCGGCAAGAAGATCGCCGTAACTGGTATACACCTTTGGCGTTCCATGCCGGCAGCCGTGACGGGCGGCAAAATCACTGCCGTTATTCCGCGTCCGGGAATAGACCGCGGCAAACTTTACCCCTTCTACCGCTTTTAAACCGGAAATAAAAGCATTGGTGATCCCGCCGGTCCCGGCAAAAGCCCAATTAACAACCTTTTCCACGTACCCTCCTTAAATCCAAGAGAGTTTTTTACCGGACCCAAGGTCCGATAAAAACTCTCAAGCTTCCCGGAAAAACGCCTTGTATCCTTCGTAGGCGGCGTACAGATCCGCCTTGCTTATCACTTCAAAGGGCGCGTGCATGGAAAGAACCGCCACCCCGGAATCCAGTACTTCTACTCCCAAATTTGCCACAAATTTTGCAATCGTACCGCCTCCGCCTTTATCCACCTTTCCCAAATCCCCGGTCTGCCAGGGAACCTCATTCCGGGTAAGGATAGATTGAACCTTGCCGCAGAATTCCGCATTGGCATCGCTTCCCCCCGATTTCCCGCTTCCCCCAGAGTGTTTGGAAAGCACCATGCCCTTGCCGCAGTAAGAGGCATTTTTCTTATCCCAAAACCCATCGTAGTTGGGATCGAAGGCGCTGTTAACATCCGCGGAAAGCATAGCGGATCCGCTTAACGCCAGGCGGAAGGCAGAATCCGATTCTTTTTTTTCAGTTTTGAGCAGCAGGGAGGCAATGAAATTTTCGAAAAACCTGGATTGGGCGCCTGTGTTGCCCGCCGAACCGGTTTCTTCTTTATCGGTAAGCACGCATACTACGGTCTTCTCAGGGGGCTCTCCCGTTGCAATATCTAAAACAGCGCGCAAAGCAGGATAGGCGCAACAGCGGTCGTCGTGGCCGTAGGCGCCTATCATGCTCCGGTCAAAACCGAGATCCCGGGCTTTAAACGCGGGCACAAATTCAAGTTCCGCACTGTTAAAATCCTGCTCAACCATGCCGTACTGTTCATGGAGAATATTCAAAAGGTTGAGTTTTACCTTGTCTTTAGCTTTACTGTCCTTAAATGGTTTTGATCCCGCCAGGATATTGAGATCCTCTCCGGTGATCATCTCCGAAGCCTTTTTCTGCATCTGTTCCCGGGCAAGGTGGGGCAGTAAATCGGTGATGGTAAAAACAGGGTCTTCCTCGTTTTCTCCAAGGCAAACCTGTACCATCTTTCCGTCTTTCCGGATCACCACCCCGTGAACGGCAAGGGGGATGGCGGTCCATTGGTAATTTTTTATACCCCCATAATACTGGGTGTCAAGCAATGCAAAATCAGCTTCTTCGTACAGGGGATTAGCCTTAAGATCGATCCGGGGAGAATCTACGTGGGCGCCTATGATATTCACCCCTCCGCTTATACTCTTTTTCCCGATCACCGCGGCGATCAAAGCCTTCCCCCGGTTTACCTGGTATACCCTGGCGCCGGGACAGAGGGGATCTTCGGTCCCGCCGTCAAGGTCTAAAAAACCGGCATTGCCAAGGACCTCCGCCGAGAGGGCGGTAAATTCCCTCTCGGTCTTTCCCCGATCGATAAACTGTTTGTACGCTTCCGCAAATTGGTGAAGGGCGTCAATAGATTCGGAAGAGAAACTGTCCCAACTGTTTTTCTTGTCATTGAACAGCTTCTCCGACAGTATTTGTCCTTCGCTCTTTTCTTCCTTGTTTTCCTCTATTCCCATACATTCCTCTGATTTTTCAGCGCTTCCCTTATCTCTTAAACTTCAGGGTTTCCAATGTGGCGCCGCCCCGCCCTACCTCAAACCAGAGTTCTTTTACCGCTTTTTCTCTGAGCAGTTTATAGAATGAGGCTATATCAGTCACTTTTTCTCCGTTTATAGCAGTAATCCTGTCTTCACGCTGAAGGCCGATGATCGCCGCGGGACTTTCGGCAATAATCTGGGCGACCGCCACTCCCTGGGCATCCTTATCCATTTTAAGATTTTCCCGGATGGAATCGGTAATGGGTATGGCATACACTCCGGGCCAGAGTTTCTTGTTATCCGACGCAACTTCGTTCGTCCTGGCCTCAATGCGGACATTGATATCTAAAGACGCGCCGTCCCGGATCACCGTAAACTTGACCTGTTCCCCGGGACTGATGTCCCCCACGGCTAGGGTTAGGGCGTTCATACCCCGGATCTCTTTTCCGTTCAGATGGGTGATAAAATCGCCGGGCTGGACGCCGCCCTTGCTGGCCGGTGAACCCAGGAAAACCTGGACTGCCAGAGCGCCCCGCTTTCCCTGGAGATTAAGGGCCTGCAAAAGTTCCCGGTCGGGATCGATGAGGGAGACCCCAAGCCAGCCGTAGCTGATTTCACCCTTATTGATAAATTCGTCGATAGAACGTTTGGCGTTATTGATGGGAATGGCAAATCCAAGGCCCACGGATCCCCCGCCGTTGTTACTGGCGATCCAGGTGTTGATCCCGATTACCTCCCCCCGGATATTTACCAGGGCGCCGCCGGAATTCCCCTGGTTTATCGAAGCATCGGTCTGAATAAAGTCGTTAATATTTCCCGCAGGCCCCCCGGTCCGGCCTACCGCGCTCACGATCCCCATGGTTACCGTGGACATGAGGCCCAAGGGGCTTCCCACGGCGATGGCCCAGTCGCCAACCCTCAGGCTTTCGGAATCCCCAAGCACCGCCAGGGGGTAGGACTCATCGGCCTTAAAGGACACCATGGCCAGATCTTTCCGGTCATCCTTGCCCACCAGTTCCGCCTTGTATTCCTTGCCGTCATTGGCCACCACGAGAATTTCATTGGTCTCGTTCACCACATGGAAATTGGTGATTATATAGTAGAGATCCTTTTCCTGACGGACGATGATCCCCGAACCGAGCCCCTGGGTCCGGTATTCTCTTTCCTGGCCTTGATTCGGTTCCCCGTCCCGGGGACCAAAGAAAAATTCCCAGGGTATGCCGTTAAAACTTTGGGACGGCCTCCGCTGGATGGAGATAGTCTTGATCTCGACCACCGAGGGAAGCACCTTGTCGGATACCGCGTGGAAGACGGTTTGGAGGCTCTCCGCCGCGGCCAGGGCGTCCGGGGGTATTATCACCTGATTTTCCTGAGCCTGGGCGGTTTTTTTTGCCTGGGGGCTAGAACAGGAGAAAGAGAGAAATGCCAGGGAGAATCCAAAAATTACCCCAATAAGTACTAAATTAAACACAAAGAAATTTTTAGAAGAGAGTTTCTCATAGAGATTCATCGGGTCTGACTCCTCACAGATAAATTAAGCTTATTTGAGCTTGTTTCAAAACCCGGTCAGTTTTGGACAAGCTCTTGAATTATACATATAAAAAAATAACTTGCCACCCTTTATGGTTACAACCAGCAATTCGCAATTCAAACAAAACATTCAAATTTTGCCTTAAAAACGTTCCTAGTCTTCGGTAAGAATTTCCGTGTGGTCGGGGAAGATGGCGATGGTATGTTCCCAGTGGCTGGAAAGCTTTCTATCGGAAGTGACCACGGTCCATTTATCATCCAGGATATCCACATCGCCGGCGCCTAAATTGATCATGGGTTCAATAGCCAGAACCATGCCGCCTGTCATCTTTGGGTTAGGACCGTGGGGGTAGTTGGGCACCTGGGGGTCTTCATGAACCGCAAGCCCTACCCCGTGACCGCAAAACTGGTGCACCACCCCGTAGCCGTATGATAGGGCGTGGCTCTGGATCGCCCGGGCAATCTGTAACAGCCTGTCTCCGGCTTTGGC
Organism: Treponema sp.; assembly: GCA_031290475.1. Taxonomy (GTDB): domain Bacteria; phylum Spirochaetota; class Spirochaetia; order Treponematales; family Breznakiellaceae; genus JAITNM01. Next base: position 12,138 of record JAITNM010000061.1, read on the forward strand.
GGCCCGGATACCCCGGTAAAGGCATTCTCTGGCAACCTGGTTCAGGGTGTGGGCGTCAACACTGACGTTCCCTACCTCCGCCGTAACCGATCTGTCGCTGATGTACCCCCCCAGGTTAATCCCGCAGTCCAGGGAAACCAGGTCCCCATTGGCTACTTTCCGTTTGGAGGGAATACCGTGGATCACCTCGTCATTTATGGATATGCAAATAGAACCGGGAAAAGGGCTGCTCTTGGGGCCATAGCCCAAAAAAGCGGGCCTTCCCCCGATCTTTTTTATCCAGTTCTGTACCCACCTGTCAAGCTCTATGGTTTCCACTCCGGGCTTTACCAGGGGAACCAATTCCCGGAACATGGCGGAAAGGGCCTTGCAGGATTCCCGAATCCCGTCGATTTGCTTTTCATTTTTCAGTCGAATCATGCCGCATCCTTCAGCTTGTCCCGCAAGACCAAAAAACGCCCGGTGGCGTTTTTCAGCGCTTCCCTAAATCTAATAATGTCTCAACATCTCAAACTTGCGCCGGAGTTGAGCTACATTGGGAAGCGCGGGGTCCCGCTTAAGGGCTTCCCGAAAGACCGTCTCGGCGTCCTTCATCTCCCCCAGGCGTATCAAAGTCTCCGCCATGGAGCGCATCCACCGGGCCTCTTCCCTGGTTGAAAATCCCAGCCCCAGAAGTATTTCCATGCATTCCACATAGGTTTCCCCGTCCACTGCGGATTTTAGCCTGAGCCGCACCAGCTCTTTGAGGGCATTTTCCACCTCAACGATGTAGTGGCGGAAGTAAGGCCGCCGCCGCTCCTCCCGGATAATACCCGAAAGAAGCATGAAGGCCTCGTAGTAACACTCCCTCTTCTGCAGTTCTTCGGCCAGGATAAAAGTACAGTCCATCCAGTCTTCCCGGTCAAGGTACTTTTCCATGGCAAAGGCGAGCCCTCCGTGGATTCTCCAGGTATCAAGGGCAGACTCTTCTTCAAGGTGCAAAAGATCAAAGAAAACCAGCTTTGCCCGCCGCTCAAGATCCCCGGGATCTTCCATAAGAAAGCTGCGGTAATTAAAACTCCCGCCTTTAACAAATCTACTGTAGGCCCGGTCGTATTCGCCCCGCCTTTCCCGGTTGGAGAGCGCCTCATAGGCGATGAGGAGCTTTCGCATGGCTTCACTGCCGGCGGTTCCCGCAATATCGGGGTGCAGCCGTTTGGCCTTTTCACGGAAAGCCCGCTTAATATCATGGGGAGAAGCGGTATTTGGTATTCCAAGGAGACTGTAATAATCCTGCACTCCGCTCTACTCCGACAAACTCCTAGGCGCCAATCTTCTTACCCAATGCCTCCGCATGGGGGGCGGAGAAAATAATATCGCTCCAGTTAACCACCATTCCCTCTTTTTCCATAGCTCGCATGACATTCGCCATTGCCTTGCCGGTAAAAGGCCCTGCCTTTTTGAGAAAAGCGGCTCCTTTTTTGCCCACAAG
>JAITNM010000087.1 GCA_031290475.1 Treponema sp.
GTCTCGGATCACTTTGGCAACATTTGGCAGCTGCTTTCCGAGACTAACCTTTTTATAAGCCGGATTGGCGAACTGCCCCAGTACCAGAACCAACTACAAACCATGCGGACGGGACTGCAAAGGGCCAAAGCTAATAAAGACCGTATCAGTGAAATACGATCCCAATTGATCGAACTCCGTAAAAATCTGCGGCTTTTAGGATACGATCTCAGTATTGCGAAACACACCCTTATATTTGACGGTTTCCGGCATGATGACAGTATAGCCCAGGGGTTTAGACGGCTGGTTTTGTTTATAGGAGACCAGAACCTTTACTGGATGACCGGTGATGATAACCATGTCACCCTGGCGTCATTCCTGGACCAAAAATTGGATAACACCATCCGCAGGGGCGAAAGAATCAAAATTTACGAAAGACATTATCTTTGGTATCTCCGGCGGAAAACGGAACTGATACTTTCCGGTTCCGCTACGGAAACCAAGGATGATTATGAACGGTTAAAAGCTATCGGAGAAGTACAGGCCCTGCTTCTTTTGAGCAAACTCAAGGGCCTGCAATAAGCGCCGGCGCTATTTCAAAAATATCAGATTTTGAAACGAGCTCCATTGACTTCATAAAAAAATAGATTAAAATTTATTTTACTTATGACAAAAGAACAGGCGGACAAACTTATTGATCGGTACTCAGACTATGTGGCCCAGGGCGGGGTCATTGACAACGAGCTCTACGGGAAATATGAGGTTAAGCGGGGGCTCCGGGACATCAGCGGCAAGGGGGTCGTAGTAGGCCTGACGGAAATATCGGAGATCGTCTCGTATATCATTGAGGATGGAGATCTTATCCCCTGTGAGGGGAAACTCTTTTACCGGGGCATCAATATTGAAGAGATAGTCCGGGGTTTTATAGACGAAAACCGTTTCGGTTTTGAGGAAGTCTGCTTTCTCCTCCTCTTCGGACATCTGCCGGGGAAAAAGGAGTTTGAAGAATTTTCCGCTCTGATGGAGGAAAATTCCACTGTGCCGGATAACTTTGTCCGGGATACCATTATGAACGCCCCCAGCAAGGACATGATGAATTCCCTGGCTAAGAGCGTACTGACCCTCTATGCCTACGACGATAATCCGGACGATATCTCCGTCGCAAACGTCATCCGCCAGTCAATCCGGCTTATAGCCCGGTTTCCCCTCCTGGCGGTTTACGGGTATCAGTCCTTTGCCCATTACCACAAAAACCAGAGCCTCGTGATCCACCCCCCCAAGAAGGGGCTTTCCATCGCCGAAAACATCCTCTACATGCTCCGCCAGGACTCGGCCTACACGGCGCTGGAGGCGCGGATTCTGGACCTGGTCCTGGTGCTTCACGCAGAGCACGGCGGGGGCAACAATTCAACCTTTACCACCCATGTGGTTACCTCCTCCCATACGGATACCTACTCTTCGGTAGCCGCCTCCCTGGGTTCCCTTAAGGGTCCCCGGCACGGCGGGGCGAACATAAAGGTTGTGCAGATGTTCCGGGAAATCCAGGGGAAAATTTCCGACTGGCATGACGACGATGAAATATCCGCCTATCTGGAAAAAATCCTCAATAAAGAGGCTTTTGACAAATCGGGCCTTATTTACGGCATAGGCCACGCGGTCTACTCCCTTTCAGATCCCCGGGCGCTCATCTTCCGGCAGTTCGTGGAAAAACTGGCGGAGGAAAAGAACCGCCGGGAAGAGTACATACTCCATTCAAAGGTGGAGTATCTGGCCCCCCGGGTCATCGCCAAGAAGCGGAAAATGTACAAGGGGGTCAGCGCCAACGTGGACTTTTACTCCGGCTTTGTGTACAGCATGCTGGACCTGCCGGAGGAACTCTACACCCCCCTCTTCGCGGTTTCCCGTATCGCGGGCTGGAGCGCCCACCGTATAGAAGAACTGGCAAACCTGGGCAAAATTATCCGCCCGGCCTATAAATCGGTGTCCAAGCAAAGGCCCTACACGCACCTCAACGGCAGAGCCTAGTAGAGTAGCGTCCCCCGTATTGACCGAAGACGGTAGTTTTTGATAAATTATTCCCTGAATTGAAAGGCTGCTTAGGGCGGCGCTTTTGCCGGCGTGGTGGAATGGCAGACACTGGGGACTTAAAATCCCCTCCCTGCAAGGGGGTATGAGTTCGAGTCTCATCGCCGGCAAACTCTTAGCTATTGTTTTTAGAGATTTCCTCGAACTCATCCTGGATTTTTATCAGCGCTTGAGTCAGGTAGGGGTCAAACTGGGCGCCTCCCGCATCGGTGATGATTTGGATAGCCTCGCTATAGGGCATAGCTGCTTTGTAGACCCGGGCGCAGACCAGGGCGTCATAGACATCCGCCACACTGGCGATCCTGGCCGCCAGGGGGATGTCGTAGCCCTGAAGGCCCCTGGGGTAACCCTTGCCGTCAAAGCGTTCGTGATGACCGTAGGTAATGTCCCGGCAGTGCCGGAGGTAAATTGAATCCTTATCCTTTACCGCCATCATCATTTCTTCAATAATATTTTTCCCCACCACCGTATGGGTCTTCATAATATCGAATTCCTCAGGGTCCAGGCGGCCGGGCTTTAAGAGGATCTTGTCGGGAATACCGATCTTGCCTACATCGTGGAGGGCCATGGATTTGACAATAATATCGGGCTGCAGGGCCCGGAGCTCCTCGGCATACTCTGAATTGGAGTTCACCAGGAAGCGGATCAGGGCTTCACAGAAGAACTGGGTCCGTTTGACGTGACTGCCGCTCTCCAAATTACGGTATTCGATGATGTTCGCCATAGCCAGGAGCATATTGTCCAGGGTGGAGGTCAACTCCGCAGCCTTTTCGGCCACCATGACTTCCAGGCTGTCGCTGTAATTTTTTAACTCGATCTGGTTTTTTACCCGGTGTTTAACAACATCAGGCTGAAAGGGCTTGTTGATAAAGTCCACCGCTCCGGCGGCCAGAAGTTCGCTTTCGGAATCGTTTTCTGCGGTGATAAAGATAACCGGAATTCGCTTAAAGGCATCATCGGCCTTGATAATCTCGAACATCTCCCGGCCATTCATTTCGGGCATCATCACGTCCAGGAGGATTATCTTGGGCAAAATATCCGCGGCATGGAGTTTTTCCAATGCCTCTTTCCCGTTACTGGCAGTCAGAATGTTATAATCATCCTGCAGGATCTCTTCGAGGATCATAACATTCATATCAACATCGTCGACAACCAGAACGGTTAGTCTGGCGCTGCTATAACTAGGCATACTTCGCTAAAACCTTGTCCACTTCTTCGAGAGTTTCGGCAAAAACAGTATTCAGAGTATCCACAGCGCCCTGATCCACCGCTTTGTTTTTTATCTGGGTTTCCACTTCCAGGGTTTGCTGGAAAAGCGCCATCAAGGAAAGGTTTGCCGCAATGCCCTTGATAGTATGGGCGGCGCCCTGGGCTTTTTCCATATCTCCGGCGCCTAATAGGGTGTTGAGATCGTTGAGATTATTTTCGTTCCTGAATTTGGTCAATAATCTGACGTAGAGTTTAGCATTGTTCATTACCCGCTTAATTCCATCAGCCTCGTCTACGTAAATTTTATCATCCGCCATAATATACTCCCATTCTGTTATCTAAAACATATTTTACGATATATCAGAAGAATTTGCAAAGGGGAAAAAACGGAGCTGAAAGGTGAAATAGGTCTATCGGCGAATTTACCTCTCGGAGTTGGTAAATGGCTCTCCATCTCACCTCCCACATTTAGTATACCATGGTATGTATACCCGCTATACACACCATATTTAGTGGAGGTGGCGGGAGTCGGACCCGCGTCCTAATACGCGAAACGCAAACGTCTACAGGTTTAGCCGCGCATTTTTTTGTCGGGACGGACTTGGCTGCACGGCACGCGGTCCTTCCGTATTCCGGGAGCGTCTCATCGCGCCGCGTCCGGAACCGCGGTTTGACCAGCCTTGATTGCGACGGGAAGCCGGCCCCTCAAGGCGGCGGAGCCGGGTCCCGCGTTCTACTGCTTACGCAGCGAGAGCGTAACTGTCA
>JAITNM010000149.1 GCA_031290475.1 Treponema sp.
ACAAGGTGGGCGCCCACCGGCATACCCCGGAAATTGCCCGGAACCTGGCGGCCGTGGCGGGAAAATCGGTGCCCCTCATCTTCACCCCCCATCTGGTTCCCATGAACCGGGGCATACTCAGCACCATCTACATCCCCCTGGGGGAAGCCTGGAAGCTCTCTTCCGGCGGCGGCAAGGTCCGTCCCCCGGGAGCGGAAATTCAGGACAGGATCTCGAAGATCCGGGAACTATACGCCGCCTACTACCGGGAGGAACCCTTTGTCCGCGTCCTCCCTCTGGATACTGTTGCGGCTTCCGGAAGGGTACGGCACTCGAATTACTGTGATATCTCGATACACCTGGATCATTCAGGGTCAACACTGATTGTGGTGTCCGCAATTGACAATATGGTAAAGGGCGCCGCAGGTCAGGCGGTGCAGAACATGAATATTATCATGGGGTTTGATGAACGAGCCGGTTTAACTGCCATACCGGCGTTGTTTTAAGATCCAGGGGAAGCACAGGGATGACGGAAATTGCAGGAGGGGTATGCGCCCCTAAGGGTTTTAAGGCAGGCGGGATCTATTGCGGGATCAAGGCCTCATCAAAGAAACGGGATCTGGCATTGATCCTTTCGGACAAGCCCTGCGCGGCGGCGGCGATGTTTACCACAAACCGGGTAAAGGCAGCCAGCGTTCTCGTAAGCCGGGAACATCTGGCAGGGGGCGTGCTCCGGGCTTTGATCGCCAATTCGGGGAACGCCAACGCGTGCACCGGGGAGCGGGGGCTGGCGGCGGCCCGGCGCATGGCTTCTCTTGTGGCGGAAAAACTGTCGTCCAAAGGGGAAGCCGTTCCCGATTCCCAGGTAGCGGTAGCTTCCACCGGGGTTATCGGCGTTCCCCTGCCTGTCACCGTGATTGAGGCGGGCATGGATAGACTTTTCGCCGCCCTATCCCGCAGTGAAGCGGGACATGAGGCCGCTCTGGAGGCGATTATGACCACCGACGCCAGGAAGAAGGCCGGGGCGGTGGAAACCAGGATCGGCGACGCGGCGGTACGCATAGGGGGGATGGTCAAAGGTTCGGGGATGATACATCCCAACATGGCCACGATGCTGGGTTTTATCACCACCGATGCGGCTGTTTCCCGGGAGCTTTTGGAAGAAGCTCTGCGCCGGGCGGTTCGCCGTTCTTTCAACAGGGTTACTGTTGACGGGGATACCTCCACCAACGACACTATTCTTATAATGGCAAACGGGGAAGCGGGGAACCCTCCCGTCAAGGCCGGGAGCGGTGAATATGAGGCCTTTGCCTCCGCCCTGGAAACCCTTTGTATCCGCCTTGCCCGGGCCATGGCCCGGGACGGGGAGGGGGCTTCCCGCCTTATGACCGTTACGGTACGGGGCGCGGAAAACGAAGATGCCGCTGAAACCCTGGCAAAGTCGGTGGCGTCTTCGAGTCTTGTGAAGGCCGCCTGCTTCGGCGCCGACGCCAACTGGGGCCGGGTGCTCTGCGCCTTGGGTTATGCGGGCGCGTCCTTTGATCCCGCCGCCGTAACGGTGCGCTTTTCAAGTTCCGCGGGCAATATCCTCGTCTGCGAAAAAGGCGGGCCGGCGCCCTTTTCCGAAGAGGAGGCAAAACGTATACTCCTTGAAGAAGAGGTAGAGATACTGGTTGATATTTCCGGAGGCGGTTTGGGAGAAGCGGCCGTGTGGGGTTGCGACTTAACCTACGATTATGTCAAAATCAACGGGGATTACCGGAGTTAATGCAAAGGGGTAACATGAAAGATCTGACAATTAATAACGGCGACCGGGCGGAAATCCTCATCACGGCCCTGCCCTATATTCAGGAGTACGAGGGCAAGACAATTGTGGTAAAGTACGGCGGGAACGCCATGATTAACGAGGAACTCAAGGTGGCGGTGATGCGCGATGTGATCCTCCTCTCCTGCGTCGGCATCCGGGTAGTATTAGTGCACGGCGGCGGGCCGGAAATTGAGGCCATGCTCAAGGCCCTGGGAAAGGAGAGCCGTTTTGTACAGGGGCTCCGTTATACCGACGAGGAAACCATGGACGTGGTAAAAATGGTACTCTGCGGCAGGGTGAACAAAAACATTACCGCCCAAATTCAGGCAGGGGGCGGCAATGCCGTAGGGCTCTGCGGCATAGACGGCGGCCTCTTCAAGGCGCGGCGGCTCAAGGCGGGGGGTGAGGATCTGGGGCTTGTGGGGGAGATAGCGTCTGTGGAAACAGGCCTCCTCAACACCCTGCTCAATTCCGGGGTTATTCCGGTAATTTCCTCGGTGGCCCTGGGTCTCGGGGAAGACGAGGGCAAGGCCCTCAACATCAACGCCGATATTGCCGCGGCAAAAATAGCCGTGGCGGTGGGGGCGGAAAAACTTCTCCTTATGACCGACGTAAAGGGCATACTGAGGGATGTGCAAGACCCTGATTCACTTATCAAGGTGATTCCCCGGGGGGAACTTGAAAAACTCAAAAAAGAAGGAGTGGTAAAGGGGGGGATGATCCCCAAAGCCGATTGCTGCGCCCTTGCCATTGACGGCGGGGTGAAGCGCGCCCACATCATCGACGGGAGGCTCCCCCACGCCCTCCTTGTTGAGCTTTTCACCGACGAGGGTATCGGAACAATGATTGAATAGATGGGCGCGTTCCAAAATTATGGAGGAAAATTATGAGCGGTTTTTTTATGAACACATACCACCGGCTTCCGGTAACCTTTGTGAAAGGGGAGGGGGCCTGGCTTACAGATACCGGGGGTAAAAAATACCTGGACTTCGGTTCGGGAATCGCGGTAAACAGCCTTGGCCACGGATACCCCCCGTTGGTAAAGGCCCTCCAGGAACAGGCGGCCAAACTTATCCACACCTGTAACTATTACATGAGCGACACTTCACTGGCCTTTGCGGAAAAACTGGTGGCCGCCTGCGCTCCTGTAGGTATGAAGAAGGTATTTCTCGCCAATTCCGGGGCGGAGGCCAACGAGGGGGCGGTAAAGATCGCCCGGAAATACTCCCTCAAAAAATACGGACAGGGCCGGCACCAGATCGTTACCCTCAAGGGAAGCTTCCACGGTAGAACCATTACCACCCTTTCCGCTACAGGACAGGAAAAGTTTCACAAAGACTTCGGTCCCTTTACCGAGGGCTTTGTCTTTATACCAGGCGGGGACCTGGGGCTGCTGGACAGGGCTCTGGATCAGAGCCAGGTTGCGGGCTTGCTTATCGAAGCCATCCAGGGTGAAAGCGGGATCCTGCCCCAAAGCGCCGAATATATCACCCATGCCGCAAAGCTTTGCGCCGAGCGGGACATACTCCTCATGTTTGATGAAATTCAGTGCGGGGTGGGCAGATCCGGCAAGTTCCTCGCGTGCGAGCATTACTCCGTTAAGAGCGACATCGTAACCCTGGCAAAGGGCCTTGCCGGGGGCGTTCCCATTGGGGCGGTGCTTGCCGGGGAGAAGGCCGCCGATGTCTTTGAAAACAGCGATCACGGCTCCACCTTTGGGGGAAACCCCCTGGCCGCTTCGGGAGGCCTTGTGGTGCTGGACACGGTGAATAACGGCGCCTTTCTCGCGGAAATTGTCCGGAAGGGGGAGAAGATCATGGCGGCCGTTAGGGGGTGGAACCATCCGGCGGTAAAGGAAGTCCGGGGCCTGGGGCTCATGATCGGAGTGGACATCGAAGGGGAGGCGGGGGCCATGCTGGAAAAGGCCCTGGAGGCGGGTTTACTGATACTGTCCGCCGGGCCTAATACCCTGCGCTTCCTCCCGCCTTACACCATCAGCGACGGTGAGATTGAACAAGGTATAGGAATACTGCGGAAAATTATTTGCACCCCATGATCATCAGCGCCAGCAGAAGAACCGACATTCCCGCCTTTTACGGGGAGTGGTTTGTAAACAGGATAAGGGAAGGGGAAGTGTGGGTCAGGAATCCCATGAACCCTAAGAGCATCAGCAAAATCAGCCTGGATCCCGCTTATGTTGAGTGCATTGTTTTTTGGACTAAGAATCCGGCTAATTTCATACCGTACCTTGAGAAAATAGAGAAAGCGGGGCACCGGTACTATTTTCAGTTTACCCTGAATCCCTATGATGATGACATTGAGCCGAATATCGACAAGAACAAAGCGGTAGAAACATTTATAACGCTGTCAAAACTAATCGGCAGGGAAAAAGTTATCTGGCGCTACGATCCTATAATCGTGAACAGTAAATATACGGCGGCGTACCATTCTTCCAGTTTCAGAACGCTTTGCGAAAAATTAGCCGCTTATACAGAAAAGTGCGTTATCAGCTTTGTAGATAATTATAGTTTTCTATCCGGTGTTTTTAAAGAGTCCGGCATAAAAGAATTGGACGATTCTCAAATTGAAGAGATCGCGAACAGTATTTCGGTGATCGCAAAGGAGTACGGCGTTCCCCTGGCGGCCTGTTCTGAAAAAATCGATCTTGCAAAATACGGCATAGGTGCCAATAAATGCGTTGATAACGAATTGATTAATAGACTGTTTAATTTGAATATAAAATATAAAAAAGATCCAGGCCAGCGCCCCGCCTGCGCCTGCGCCGCCGGCCGGGATATAGGTTCTTATAATACCTGCGGCCACAACTGCGTCTACTGCTACGCCATGCGCGGCAAAAGGGGCGCCCTGCCGGCCGGTGATCCCGCCTCCCCCCTGTTATGTTGAAGGGCCCCTTGGCTTTCCTCCCTTAAATATGGTACTTTGATCGTAAGGAGTACTTTTTATGAAAAAAAAGATTGTTCTGGCCTATTCAGGCGGGCTCGACACGACGGTGATCATTCCCTGGCTTAAGGAAAACCACGACTGTGAAATTGTGGCGGTCTGTGTAGACGTCGGTCAGGAGGCGGACTGGAAGGCCATAAAACAACGAGCCCTGGATACCGGGGCCCTTGCCTGCCATGTGGTGGATGCTAAGAAGGAATATGTGGAAGACTATGTTTGGCCTGCTTTAAAGGCCAATGCAATATACGAGGACAAGTACCTCCTGGGAACCAGCACCGCCCGGCCTCTTATCGCCAAGGTGCTGGTGGATTACGCCCGTAAAGAAAAGGCAGTGGCTATTGCCCACGGCGCTACGGGTAAGGGGAACGATCAGGTCCGCTTTAACCTGGGGATCATGGCCTTTGCGCCGGACCTTGAGATAATCGCTCCCTGGCACACCTGGGACATCCAAAGCCGGGAAGAGGAGATTGAGTATCTGGAAAAACGGAAGCTCAAGGTTCCCATGAAGAAGAAAGAATCCTACAGCCGGGACGACAATCTCTGGCATCTTTCCCATGAAGGGCTTGAACTTGAGGACCCCGCCAACGAGCCGGTATTGGAAAACATGCTCAAGATGACCGTTCCCCCGGAGAAAGCCCCCAACAAACCGGAGTACGTAGAAATCGAATTTGAAAAGGGGATCCCCCGGTCGGTGAACGGTCAAAAACTTGACGGGGTAAGCCTCATCAAACTTCTCAATAAAATTGGCGGCGCCCATGGGGTGGGGCTCTCGGATCTCGTGGAAAACCGGGTCGTGGGGATGAAAAGCCGGGGGATCTATGAAACGCCCGGGGGCAGCATCCTCTACTACGCCCATCAGGAACTGGAACATATATGCCTTGATCGGCAGACCTATGCCTTTAAACAGCAGGCGGCCCTCAAGATTGGGGAAGTGATCTACGGCGGCCTCTGGTTTACCCCCCTCAGGGAAGCCCTCTCGGCCTTTGTGGAGGAGACCCAGAAGACCGTGACCGGCAAAGTACGGCTTAAGCTTTACAAGGGCGGCATCAGCGCCGCAGGCGTTAGTTCGCCCTATTCCCTCTACAATGCCAGTATCGCAAGTTTCACCACCGGTGAACTGTACAACCATGCCGACGCCCGGGGCTTTATACGGCTCTACGGCCTTCCGGTACTGGTGCGTTCCCTGATGGAGAAGGGCGCAAAGAAAGCCAAGCCGGCATTGGGCCGGCAGACGGCCAAGGGCCGATAGGCGGCCAAAGGCCGGCCTTATCGCTGAGCGGGGTATTTGCCCTGCCGCCGAAAAAGGGATACTGTCGTTATATCCAGAAGTTTTGAGAAGAAGGAGCAATTATGGCGGTAATTGGTATTATAGGCGGGAGCGGACTGGATAATCCGGATATTCTCTTGAATCCCCGGGACGAAAAAATTTCAACTCCCTACGGAGAACCGTCCTCTCCTCTTAAGAAGGGAACCATCGGCGGCACGGAAGTAGTACTGTTGGCCCGCCACGGCAGAGAACACACGATACCTCCGGCACAGGTTAACTACCGGGCGAACATTGCCGCCCTCAAAGGGGCGGGTTGTACCCATATCTTGGCCACCACTGCGGTAGGATCCCTGCGCGAAGGGATACATCGGGGAGATTTAATCGTAATCGATCAGTTTATTGATTTTACGAGGCAGCGGAAAATGACTTTTTATGAGAGTTTTGAGCCCCATAGTCCTGTGCATTGCGCCATGGCCGACCCTTACGACAGGGGGCTCAGACAGCTTTTAATAGACCAGTGCCGGGAGCTGGGCTATGCTTTTCACGAAAAGGGAACGGTGGTAACCATTGAAGGTCCCAGGTTTTCCACCCGTTCCGAATCCCATATGTTCCGCGCCTGGGGCGCGGACATCATCAACATGTCCATCGCTACCGAAACGGCGCTGGCCAATGAGGCGGGCATACCCTACGGCGCCATTGCCATGAGTACCGATTACGATTCCTGGCGCAGTGATGAAGAACCTGTTACCTGGGAAGCCATTGCCAGGGTTTTTGCGGAAAACGCGGAAAAGGTAACAACAGCGCTTACCGGGGTAATCCCGAAAGTACTACATTAAAGCAGCGCTGGTTAACGCCCGGTTGCGTTAATCGGCGCTTCCATAGGGATTTAATTTTTATGACTGAAAAAAACGATAGAAAAACTAACGCCCCTGGCGCCGCCCCCGGCGCCAATGCCCCAAAGGTATTATGGAGCGGACGTCTTGAGGAAAAACCCGAAGCCGAAGCCTTTGCGTTTCAGTCTTCCATTGCTGTGGATAAGCGGCTTGTCCTGGAGGATATTCAGGGAAGCCGGGCTCATGCCGTCATGCTGGGTCAGCAGCGGATAATCCCCCCGGAAATCGCGGAAGCTATGAACGGGGAATTGGAGGTTATCGCCGGTGATATTGAATCGGGAAAACTTAAGATTGACGAACAGGCCGAGGATATACATTCCTTTGTAGAAAACGCGCTTACCGAGAGGCTTGGGGCCCCGGGCCGCATGGTTCATGCCGGGCGGAGCCGGAACGATCAGGTGGCGGTAGACTTCCGGCTCTACTTGAAAAAAGCGGCGCCCCGCATACGGGAAGAACTGGCGGAAACAATCAAGGCGGTGCTGGACCAGGCGGAAAAACACCGTGATGCTATCATGCCCGGTTATACCCACCTACAGCGGGCCCAGCCGATTACTTTGGGACACTGGTTCTGCGCATGGTGTTCCGGCCTTGCGCGGGATTGGGAGCGCTTTGGCGATGCCCTCAACCGGCTGGACGAGTGCCCCCTTGGCGGAGGCGCCCTGGCAGGTTCGGGGCTTCCCCTGGAAAGGGAATCCACCGCCCGGGCCCTGGGTTTTGCCCGGCCCACCCTTAATTCCATGGATTCTGTGGCGGATCGGGACTTTGCCATTGAGCTCAGTGCGGACTGCGCCATTCTTATGACCCACCTTTCCCGGTTCTGCGAAGACATTGTGATCTGGGCCAGCGAGGAATTTAAATTTATCCACCTCTCGGAAAAGTGGTGCACCGGTTCTTCCATCATGCCCCAGAAGAAGAACCCCGACTTCGCGGAACTTATCCGGGGTAAGAGCAGCCGGACCACGGGAAACCTGGTAACCCTGCTTACCCTTCTCAAGGGACTTCCCTACGCCTATAACAAGGATCTCCAGGAAGACAAAGAAAGTCTTTTCGACAGCATTGATACGGTTATCGCATGCCTCCGTATGTTCCGGGGGATGATAGCCCAGGCAAAGTTTAATACCGAAATAATGGCCGCCGCCTGTTATGGCGGTTTTCTTGAGGCCACCGATGCCGCGGAGTACCTGGTCCGGAAAGGCCTTCCCTTTCGCCTGGCCCACGAGGCCGTTGCCGGGGTGGTGCGGGACTGCATCTCCGCCGGACAGAAGGGTATTGTGGAGCGTACTTTGGCGGAACTCAAAGTCCGCTCCCCCCTCTTCGAGGAGGACGTCTACCAGGCCCTTACCCCCGAATCCTCTGTAGCTGCCCGGAACCTGTTGGGGGGGCCTGCGCCGGAAGAGGTGCGCCGCCAGATAGGAATATTACGGAAAAAGCTTGC
>JAITNM010000206.1 GCA_031290475.1 Treponema sp.
CGCGGCCATAGCATAGGCAACACCGTAAATTATCTCGTAACGCCCGGTCTTTTCGGGCTCCCAGTCCTTATAATCGGCGTAAGTAAAGCGCGTCCCCCCGATATCCTCATTAAGCAATGCTCCATTTGCCATAACAACCCCCCCGTTAGGGGTATTATACCATTGATATAAAAAAGATGACAGTTTGGTTAGGGTCATGGGTGAGGGGTGAGGGGTGAGGGGTTTGTTGTTTGGAAGATTATCGTATTACCACGCGATTGCACGCGTATCGCCAAAGGGCTGAGCAAGACCCCAGACCCTATACCCTAGACCCCATACCCTTAACCAGGCACCCGAAGGGCACTTCACTCTGCACTCTTCACCCCTTCTTCCCTCTTCCCCCTCCAAAAGCGGCAATTCATCGTTATAGGGGTACAGGACGTTCCAGAAAATGCCCCGCTGCCGGAAAATGTGCGGTGTTTTCGCCGTAAATGTGCGGGTGTGTGGGCAGCAGGGGGTGAACGATTCCGCAAGCATACCGCACAGATACCCCGGTAGTACTCACAGATAATGGCCCGGCCACTTCGCTGGATTTGGTGAAGTGGTCGGGTGCTGAGGACTTAGTGAACCCCCTGATGGCCCGCACAGGCCCCGCGCCTTGCCGGTATCTGCACCGCAAATAGCGGGCGGCTTTTTCAAGGCACTCGCAGGCGTCCATTGCGCGTAAACGACGAATCGTTGTCCGGCCTCATTGATCAAATATTTTCTTTTCGCTAGAATAAACCATTGTTCTGATAGGGGTTAGTATAGATGAATGTTCTTAATGTTCTTTTATTGGTTTTTTTCGTCATAGTGGCGGCTTTGTTGATCCTCCTGGTTTTGATTCAGAATGAGGAAGGGGACAGCTTGGGCGGTATCTTTGCCGGCGGTTCAGGTTCCGCTTTCGGGTCCCGGTCGGGGAATGTGCTGACCCGGACTACCACGGTTTTGGGCGCCCTGTTCCTGGTGCTCAGCCTGAGCCTCGCCCTGATTAACCGGACTCCGGGAGCAACCGGGGTGGAAGCCGCGGGACGGAATTTGGGTACCGGGGTAAACAGCGATTGGTGGCAGGATGGAGAGGCCTCCGGAACAGACGGGGAGGATTCGGAGTTTACCATTAACTCTCCGGCGGATGCGGCCGTGCCGGCGCCGGTTATTATTCAGGAAGACGCTCTGACGGCAGAGGAAGCTTCTGCGGAATAAAACACACATACCTGGGGGGTGATTCGGATGTTCCTGAGTGATATATACCGGCCGGAATACATAAAAATTGATCTGGAGGCGGAAGATAAAGAAGAGGCCTTCGAGGAATTGGTGGATCATTTTTGTAATGTGTCTAAGATAAACGCCAGACAGCCGATCCTCAAGGCGATTCGGGAGCGGGAGGCTAAGATGTCCACGGGGATCAAAAAGGGCATCGCTATTCCCCACGGCAAAACCAACGCGGTGGACCGGGTTTACGGAACGCTGGGAATTTCCCGGAAAGGGATCGATTACGATGCCCTGGACGGAAATCCGGTGCACCTCCTTTTTTTAATCCTGCCCCCGGAAAAGGACGCCGAGGCCCACCTGCGGCTCTTAAAGCGCCTGGCTACGCTCCTGGATGATCCCCAGTTTTATACCGAGTTGGCCCTTCAGGGTAATACTCGGGACGCTTACGGGATTATTAAAAAATATGAGGATATGTTAATTACCGGCAGCCTCTAAAAACCGTTGTTTTTGAAGCGCCCGGCGATTCAGCTTTTATAAGGGGAACATCTAAAAACTTCAGTTTTTAGATGTTTACCGCTTAAAAATGCATGTTTCCCACCCCGTAGGGGGAGAAACTGCAAGGGCACGGAGAAAAACAACCGGTTTTTAGACGTGCCCTAAAGAAGGTTGTTTATGACTGGGATTGCGACAGAGAGTAAGCCTCTATCCGCCGGGAATCCGGAACCGTGGTCTTCGGAGGAAGGCCCCGGCGGGGGCGGGCTCGACCATGATGTGCTCCAGCATCTTTTGGAAGTAGAGGCCAATGCCCAGTCCCTGGTGGATGATGCCCAGGCCGAGGCGGATCGCCGGATAGCCGAAATGGAAAAACAGAACCGCTCCCGCTACGAGGAACAGTACACCCGTGAAGCGGCTCTGCTGGACGGGCAGTACGGGAGTGAGATTGGAATTATTAAAGAAGAATACAACAAACAGCTTGATGCTTACCGTGTGAGTCTTAATGATTTTAAGCCGGACCATGCGAAATTCTGTTCTCTTCTGGATAAGTTCTTAGGGGAGGGCAGATAAAGTGTTGGGGGCCGGAGAGCGGGCGTATGTGTACGCCAAGACCTGCGGGATCATCGGGAAGTCCTTTGTGGGGAAGCGTATCCCCCAATTGGTCTCCGTGAGCCGCCTCTCCGAACTGGATCGCCTGGTTTTCCCCAACAGTTTCCGGGACCTGCCCGAACGGGAACTTCTCGTAGACCTGGAACGGCGAATCCTCAATCGTTCGGTAAAGCAGATCCTCACCATTGTTAATGTGTACAAAAAGCCCCCGGAACTTTTAATACGGCTCCTGCGGGCCTATGAATATGCGGACCTCAAGAGCGCTCTGATTGCCCTTGCCGGGGGCGAGACCAGGGCGCCGGAATGGACGCCGTTGGAAAGATTCAGCACGGTTCATTTTGAGGCCTACCCGGAACTCAAGGCCATGCTCAAAAGCACCGAGTTTGAGTTTCTCTTAAAGGACTCACCAAAACCGGGCGGGATGATCCCGGAAAGCGGGAATGTTTCGGACAGCGAAATCGACAGTATCGGTATGCAGACAAAACTTGACCGGCATTACTATACCGCGCTTTGGGCGAGTCTCGCGAAGCTTTCAAGGTATGACCGGGAGGGGATTGGCAAGATCCTGGAAGAGGAGATTTCCCTGCGTAATGTGGTATGGGCGCTCCGGCTCCGCATGTATTACCGCATGGGCTCCGATGAGGTCCGGAAGCATCTGGTATTTATCGAGGGGAAAAAGGGGAAATCTCTGGCGGAAGACGCTGCCGCTTCCCTGGAACTTCCCCTGGATACCTATTCGGCCTGGGATAAATGGCGGCGAAGGACCTTCCTGAACAAGGAATTACCCGGCGAATCCTGGACTGTGGACCCCAGGTACTTTCAGAATGCCGCTTCCGCTTACCTTTACCGGATGGCCCGGCTTTATTTTCACAGACGGCCTACTTCCATCGACACCGCCGCCTGTTTTATCAAATTAAAACAGTACGAAGAAGACCTCCTTACCAGTATGGCCGAAGGTCTGGGTTTGAGTATTCCGAGCCGGGATGTGTTTTCCCTGCTGGAGCTTGAGGTATGATACCATCATGATAAGACCCCGGAAGATGAAGCAGATTGAAATGACGATCCTCGCCAGAGACGCCGACAGGGTGATTGAATACCTGGGGCGGAAGGCGGTGCTTCATCTTTCAGGAGGAACCGAAGAAGAACCCCTGTCCCAGGATACCGAAGTCTTCCGGCATATACAGGATAATCTGGAAGCGTTGAAAACCGAGGCGGGCTATCTGGGCATTGAACTGCCCGAAGAACCGCTGGAAGATACCGCGCTCCCCACCGAGGCGGATAATGCCTTAACCGGCCATATCGGCTCGGCTTTCAATGCCCTGAGTATTCGGGAAAACGAGCAGAACCTGGAACGGCGGCGGGTGGAGGAAGCCCGTGCGGAGGCGAAGGCCTTTGAAAACCTCAACGCCCCCTTTGCCGACCTGGACCAGCTTTCTTACCTTACCCTGAGGGTCGGCCGGCTTGACCCGAAAAAGCAGGCGAGTCTTCGGGAAAGCCTGGGAGACCGGGCGGTGATTATCCCCCTGGGACCCGCTGTAAATGAAGACGGCGCGGCTGCGGGCTCGGGGGACCGGATTTTGGCTGCCGCTTCCCGGAAGGGGCGCTTTGCCCTTGACTCCGAACTGCAAAAGTATTCTTTTACGCCCATTGTGATTCCCGAAGGCTATAAGGGGGTTCCCACAGAGTTACTGTCGGGACTGGAAAAGCGGCTTGACAGTATTGACGGCGTTTTGGCAAATATCCAAAAAGAAAAGCAGCAGCTCAAAAGTGAGTACGGCCCGGTCATAAGGCGGCTTACGGCAAGTTACCTTATGGCAGGAGCGGTCGAGCGGCTCAAGGGAAGGCTCCGCGCCACCCAAAGCGCCTGTCAGCTTTCGGGCTGGGCCCCCGCGGATCAGGTGGGGGAGATTGCGAAAGTCCTGGGAGAGATGACGGAAGGCCGGGCGGCGATACGGACCTTCCTGCCCGAGGAAATTCCCGATGTGCGGGAGGGGCGGGAAAAGGTTCCGGTTTCCCTGGAACATGGGGCCTTTGTGCGGGGTTTTGAGAAGGTAGTCTTCTCTTACGGCGCGCCGCTTTACGGCACTATCGATCCTACGCCCTTTGTGGCCGTTTCTTTTGCGGTCCTCTTCGGCATCATGTTTGGCGACCTGGGGCAGGGCTTTGTGCTTTTCCTGCTGGGGCTGCTCACGGGCAAAAAAGGGCCGAAATTCCTCAAGAATTTTCGCAATTATTCCATCCCGCTCATCGCGGTAGGAATTACTTCCATGGTGATGGGCCTTTTAACCGGCGAAGTATTCGCCGTCGAAGGCCTGCTTGCCGTTCCCACCCGTGCGGTGACGGGTCTCTTTATGCGCGTCTTTAATATCCCGGGCGAGCCTCCCCATGTGATACTCCACCTCATGCCCGAAAAGGGGAACCTCGCGAAGCTCTTTTACTTTTTTGGTTTTACAATTTCTGTAGGGATAGCGCTCAATTCCATCGGTCTTTTGGTAAATATCTCGAATCTTATTACATTGCGCAAGTACGAGAAGGCCTTTTTTTCCAAGACGGGACTGGCAGGGTTACTGCTTTTCTGGTACGCTGTTTCCATTGCGGTACGTATCATCCTGGGCGGAAAATTCGCATACTACGATGTCCTGGGGCTCCTTGTTCCGGTATTTTGTATCTTTTTCGGCCCAATGTTCTGGCGTATCGTAGCCCGCGAGCGTCCCATAATGCCCGAGGGCCTTATGGTTTTCATCATGGAAGGTTTTGTGGAGGTGCTGGAAACCGCTTCCACCTACGTGTCCAATACGGTGAGCTTCCTCCGGGTCGGGGCATTCGCGCTGTCCCACGCGGTGCTCTCGTTCATTATTTTTACCTTGTCGGAAATGGTCGCGGATCTGCCGGTAGGACCTGTTCTGGCCCTGATCATCATGATTGCGGGTAACGCGCTTATTATCGTCCTTGAGGGAATGATCGTCGCCATTCAGGTGGTGCGTCTTCAATATTATGAATTTTTCAGCAAGTTTTTTACGGAAACCGGGGTGGAATTTAAACCCTTCCGGTTCCGCAAAGGAGAATCCCAATGAAACGTGTAGTAATTCTGTTGAGTATTGCGACAGTAATGCTGTTTTTTCCCGCGGCCGTGTTGTTTGCCCAGGAGGCGGAGACGGCCGCCGCTGCCGCCGGGGGTCAGGCGGTGTGGAAGTACTTTGCCGCGGCCCTGGCCGTGGGCATTTCCTGCATTGCCGGCGGTCTCGCCGTCGGCCAGATCGGGACCGCCGCCATGGGCGCCATGAGCGAAAACCCGGAACTTTCCGGTAAAGCGCTGCCCTACGCCGGTCTTGCGGAAGGTATCTGTTTGTGGGGTTTCCTGGTTGCCCTGCTCATCCTGGTTTTGTAAGCCGTCATGGCTTGTAAAATCGCTCATTAACAGTATTTGATTTAATCTATCATGGATTATTTTTTTATTGGGGATCCTGAACTGGTAACCGCTTTCCGCTTTGTGGGGATTAACGGTATTTCTGTCCGGGGACCCGATGATACCCGGGCCGCGTTTCTCAAGATCACGGAGGGCTGGGACGAAACGGCCGGCGCGTTCTTGCCCGGCGCCGAAAGCTGCCGGGTATTGATCCTGACCGAAGAAGCGGCGGACTGGCTGGGAAATCTCCTGGTCGACTGGCAGCTTTCCGGACGCTACCCCCTGGTAGTGGAAGTACCCGGCGTCATGGGCCGGCTCGAAGGCCGCAAGACCCTGGTGGATTCGATCAGAGAGGCCATTGGTATTCATGTTTAAAAAGAGCAAATTGGGGGCGTTGCGGCTTATGCGTTTACTTTGAGAAAAGAAAATAAACCACGGACAACACGGACCGCACGGACAAAAGGATTTCAGATGGACCGGCCCCGCCGGGGTAGACAAAGAGTTAAGCCGGACAAGGGGAATTTCAAACAAAAAGTCCGTGAGGTCCGTGTGGTCAGTGGTTAAATGCTTTTTAAGCAAACACCCCCCGGAAAATTTGAAAATTTAGAGAGCGTATGGAAGAATTACAATCGACTGAAGTTTTAGACCGGGAGATACTCGAAGACGCCCGGCGGAAAGCGCAGCGTATCCTCAAAACAGCCGATGAAGAGGCGGCCGCCTCGGGTAAGGTCTGGGAAAAGAAGACGGAAAAAGCCCTGGCGGAACTTAAACGGCGCCACGAAGAACGGCTCGAATTGGGCCGCGTGGAAATCATGGCCCGTCTCCCGCTGGATAAACGCCGGCTCAGGCTCTGCCGGATCGATTCCCTGCTCCACGAAGCGGCCGG
>JAITNM010000208.1 GCA_031290475.1 Treponema sp.
GCCAGGGAGGAGATCACCGTATCCAGGATCTCGGCGCCCGCCTCGGCGCATTTTGCCAGGGTCGCCACAGACATGCCGGTGGTGGCGTGGGTGTGGATTTCCACGGGAATATCCGTCACCTTCTTGATGGCCTTAACCAGATCGTAGCCGCCGTAGGGCTTGAGGAGCCCGGACATATCCTTGATACAGAGGGAGTCCGCGCCGATATCGGCGTATTGTTTGGCAAGTTCCGCGTATTTTTCGATGGTGTGATACGGGGTAACCGCGTAGGAAATGGCGGCCTGGATGTGCTTGCCCGTCTTCTTGGCGGCGTTCGTGGCGGCCTGGAAGTTCCGGGGGTCGTTCACCGCGTCAAAGATACGGAAGATGTCCACCCCGTCCTTGGCGGCGTATTCCACGAACTTGGCCACCACGTCATCGGCGTAATGGCGGTAACCCAGGAGGTTCTGGCCCCGGAGGAGCATCATGATCTTGGTATTGGGAAGGGCTTTCTTGAGTTTCTTGAGCCGCTCCCAGGGATCTTCATTCAAAAACCGGATACAGGAATCAAAGGTAGCGCCCCCCCAGGCTTCCAGGGCGAAATAACCGACCTTGTCGAGCTTTTCGGCAATGGGGAGCATATCGGCGGTAACCATACGAGTGGCAAACAATGATTGGTGGGCATCCCGCAGCACGAGATCGGTAAGTTTTACTTTAGGCATTTTTACTCCTGATTTACACGGCGAGAGCCGTGAAGTTTAATCGGAAGAGAACGCGTTCCCTTCCTTCCCCAATTAATTATTTTTTCGATATTCGTTAACCGCTGCGGATATAGCGGCGGTCACCGCGGCCTGATTGGTTCCGGCAGGCGCCGGTCCGGCCGCGGGCGCCTTAGGGGGCTGTTGCAGATCCTTATCCCAGCCCAGGGCGTGGATCGCCTTTCCGGCCAGGGTAACGCAGATAATCAGGATAACCAGGAACGAGAACACGATCCCCATGCCGAGCAGGGTTAAAACACCGCTCTGTCCCAGCATTTCAGCTATAGTCATAAAGCCTCCATATTAGTCGAATACCCTAATCTTACAAAATTAACCGGCGCGTTTCAAGTGACCCTGGTATTAACCCAGCAATTCGCAATTCAAACAAAACATTCAAATTTTGCCTTAAAAACCTTCCTTGGGGTCCTGCAACCGAAGGTTGCATGTAACCTTCGGTTACTTGGCCGAAAAAACGGCAGTTGGCCGATAAAAGCCGGACAGTTTTTTGAATCTGGAATTGCTGGTATTAACGTTTTGTTTAATGTCTTGGGGTCCTAAGAGCCCGTTATTCCCCATTCCCAAACCGGCGCCGGGCACTTTTTCCGGGTTTCAGCAAGCGCTAACGTTGAACCGCGATTGGAGCATTGCTACAGGTTTTCGATTTCCCCTCCGGAAAGCCCGGTAATCCCGCAAGCCGCCGCCCTCCCTCGCTCAGGTGGATTTCCTTCATGAGTTCTACCGCTTTCCCCAACCGGGGGAACCTTTGGGCCAGCTCCATCATTTCCTCCATCGTTTTACATTTGAAAAATTGCAGCCACGGCCATTCTTCGCTTCCGTTCGCTTCCTTCGGTACCTTGGGTAATTCCACTGTAACTATTTTGATTAAATCTGTAAACTCCTTGCCTTGCCGCCGTTCATCCACCGGCAGGTGGAGTATGGTTTGTAAAAAGTCCGACACGAGGCCAATATTCCGGGGGTCGTCCATGATGATCTTGAACACGAAGTCCAGGACAGGGGAGAACAAGGAGAACAATTTGAGTGCCATAGATACCTCCACATATACATATGGGGCGAACTATGGACTTTGCTTTATAAGGAGAAGATGAAAACACTCAATTTAAACAATTTTTCCCTGTCGGATTAACCACGGTGACGAACCACACGGACAAAGAAGCTATTTCGGACAACAAGTCTGTGGCGTCTGTGAGGTCCGTAGTAAAATTCCAGAATTTCTTGCCTCAAAGAAGTAAATGCCGGCGCCCTGCTAAAAACCTTCTTCTGTCTTGTATTAAACCCTCGCCACAAATAAAGTATGTTCTACTACTATTTTGATCCCCAAAAAAACAAGTACGACACCGCCGCCGAATTCGGCTTTTGCTTTGTATTTTAGACCGAATAGGTTGCCTATTTTTACCCCGCATAAACCTATAACAAAGGTTATTGAGCCGATTAAAAATGCCGCCATGATAATGGGTACCTTGAAAAGCGCAAAGGTTATCCCCACCGCTAAGGCGTCAATACTGGTTGCAACCGCCAGAGGAAGCATATTGAAAAACCGAAAGGGATTCTTGCCGGACTCATGCCGCTCAGGCGCTTCTTCAAAAGAGAAACTGTCCTTAATCATTTTTCCACCGATAAAGCCGAGGAGGGCGAAGGCGATCCAATGATCAAATCCGGCAATTTTTTCGGTAAAGCTCACGCCTAAAAGAAAACCTGTCAAAGGCATAATAGCTTGGAACACCCCGAAGTAAAGGCCGGCAATTGCCATCTCCTTTATTCCGGGGTCTTTTACGGATAATCCCAGAGAGATTGCCACGGCAAAGGCATCCATAGATAATCCCAGGGCAATTAAAATTATTTCTATCAGATTCATAATGATTACATCGCCCGGCGTACGAATACTGCCGGTTTACCGGTTAACCCGCCAGAAAAGCCCGCAGTTCTTCCCGGTTTACCCCCATGCCGCCCTGGGCATCAAGTTTTTTTCCGTCCATACGGAAGGCGGGGACAAACCAGACCCCGTTTTTCTCGTATGCCAGGTCGTTGTTTTCATCCACCTGCTTGGCGTATTTACCCGAGTTCAGAATGGCAAGAAATTTATCACTGTCCACGATACCCTTAAGTATCTTTGCCAGCACTTCAGGTTTTTCCACGTTCTGCCGTTCTATGGCAACGGCCTGGAACATGGCGGCGTGGTAGGCGGTCATATCGGCTCCCAGTTCTCCGGCGATGTAGTAGGACTGGCAGGACAGATCCGTGTGGGGCGGATGATTCTCCGGACGGGGGTGGGACTCAACGGGCCGCCACTCAATTTCAATGTCAGGATGATCCTTAATGAGTTCTATAAAGTACTCATAACCCTTTTTGCAGTAAGGACACTCATAATCGTAAAAGATTTGCAGTTTTGCCATAATAACTCCTATTATAAAGCGGCGGTATCGCCGCTTACGTTAATCGAAAATTAACACGAAGTGTTAATTATAACTCCTATATAAAGCGGCGGCATCGCCGCTTATGTTAATCGAAAATTAACACAAAGTGTTAATTATAACTCCTATATAAAGCGGCGGCATCGCCGCTTAGTTTAATCGAAAATTAACACGAAGTGTTAATTATAACTCCTATATAAAGCGGCGGTATCGCCGCTTATTTTATCATTTCCAATTCGTAATCGCCTCTGCCAAAACCGTACTTTTCCAGGAAAGTAAGCTGGGCGTAAGGATCCTTTCCGTGGAGTCGCTCAAAGAGGTGGCCTTTGCCGCCCAGGGTGATACCCTCGGGGACCCCCTCGTTGATTAGCTTTTCCCATTTTATCTGATCAAGGCTCGCCTTCTCAATAGCCATAAGGTCCCAGGAAGACATAAGACCGATATCCGGAACCAGAGAAGGGGTTGTCATACCCCAGCAGTCGCACATGGCAGTGATATTGATGAGCAGATTGATGAAGAACCTATTCCCCGGCTCAAAGGTGTCCAGCACAGTTTTTGTACACAGGGCGAGTCCCTGCTGGAAATCCAGATATGAGGAGTCCGTCAGGGTAATTGCCCCGGCAGGACAAACCTTAAGACAATGCTGGCAGAGAGTGCAATTGTGGAAGTTTACTTCATAGTCGCCTTTATCGTTGAATGTATTTGCCTTGTGGTTACAGGCGCCTATACAGGCTTCGCAGTGGGTGCACTTGGATGAATCCCACTTGAGCCCCCCTTCAAGACTATGCTGTTCCCGGCGGGTACGATCGCTGACGCAGCCCATGGAAATGTTCTTCACCGCTCCGCCATAGGCGCAGCATCCGTGTCCCTTAACATGGGCAAAATCGATAAAGAAATCCGCATCGTGGATGAGTCCCGCTATGTCCACATGCTTAAAGGTCTTAAAATCAACTTCTTTGGTGTAGATGTACTTTCCCAGGTACCCGGAAGCTTCCAGAACCGGCGCGCCCAAGCTTTCCTGGGTATAGCCGCGATGTTCCGGGCGCCGGGCGGCCACGTAGTGATCCGTGAAGAAGCAGTTCCCCCCGTGGTCTTTTACAAACTGGGCAAGGATACGCATGAATACCGGGGGAATGGTTGAATAGCCGACTTCAGAACCTACGTGGATCTTGATAGCCACGGTCTTGTCTTTGACCTTGTCCCCCAGACCGCTGGCTGCAAGCTGGCGGCCCAGCTTGCAGGGCAGGGTCTCGTTCGCATCGTAGGCGGCGTAGGCCATATTGGAGAATAACACCTTTGCAGACATAACTATACCTCTCTTTTGTAAAACTGAATTGAACGGTTCCCAATGTCAGACTTTGGAAAAAGCTCCGCTTATCCGTATTCCGGAAACCGCCGATGAATACCTTGAGAAATCTTATTAATCTTAGCAAATTATTTATGGAAGATAAAGGCCACGGGGAGAAAAAAATTATCATCGGCCTCACGGGCATGTACTGCGCGGGAAAGAACTATATCGCCGCCCTGCTGGAAGCACGGGGTATCCCCGTGCTGGACGTGGATAAACTGGGGTACCGTGCGATTGAAGAGGAACGGGAGGCGATTCTGACCCGTTTCGGCAGGGAAGTGCTCTCCGCCTCCGGACAAGTGGACCGTAAGAAACTGGGCGCCCTGGTTTTCGACAACCCCGGGGAACTGGCAGCCCTGGAAAGCATTGTCCACCCCGGGGCAAACCGCCTTACCGGCCAGTGGATAGGGGAGCAAGGGGGGCCTTGTGTAATCAACGCCGCCTTACTGCACCGTTCTTCGGCCTTTGAACGGCTTGATGCCATCATCCTGGTCAAAGCCCCGGCCCTGGTCCGGTTTGGCCGCGCCCGGAAACGGGACGGCCTTCCCTGGGGGGAACTTTTCCGGCGTTTTTGGAGTCAACGGAATTTCATATCTCAATATTTAAGGGGAAAAACCGATATTTATACTATATATAACAGTCCGTTTCGGACTGATCCCCGGCGGCAGCTGGAAACAATCATTCTTCGAATTGGAATGGTAACATAATTATGGAAAAGAAAAAGATATTACTTGTAGCGGTTTCTGTCGGTATATTTCTCGTTATTGCCATTGGGGCGGCTATTCTGATTTTCTCCCCCCAAAATGAGCTTTCCACAAATGCGGTGGTGATGGAACGTCCCATCCAGCCGGGTTATGAGGGAACCTACCACGCCGCTGAGCCTGCATCGGTCTATCCCCAGCCCTATGGGGCGGAACCCGGCTTTCCTGACATTCAGGCAGGCAGGGAGCTTCCCGGAGAGTTTTCAGGGCAGGAGGCCCTTCCCCGGGAGCCCCTTTCGTCTACCAATACGGCGATTCAGGAAAACAATATTTATATTTCAGGGGATACTTCCGCCAAATCCTATGTCCGGGAATCGGGGAACAGCGCTTCCCAAACCCAGGTGGTGATCGTACCCCGCCCCAAGGCCGCCGCGGTTCCGCTTTTGCCCCGGGAAACTCAAGCCCCTAAAACAGCGGCAGCTCCCAGAGATACCCCTGCCCCCAAAAGCACGGCGGCAGTAAAAAGCCCTACTCCTGTTCCCCCAGCGAAAACCGCAACGAAGCCCCCGGCTCAACCCGCCCAGGCTAAAAAACCCGCGGCCAAGCCGGCTGCCGCCCAAAGCCGGAACGCCTACGACACCTACTGGGTTCAGGCCGGCGCCTTCTCCACCAAGGTCCATGCCGATGGGGTAAAAGAGGCGCTTGCCGCCAAGGGGATCACCTCCATCATCGAGAACCGGGATGTTGGGGGAAAGACTTTCTACCGGGTCCGCATCGGTCCCTATACTTCCCAAAACGAGGCGGACTATTGGCTTGCCCTGATCCAGACCCTGGACGGGTTCGAACAAAGCCAGGTCTGGAAGAGTCAAGCCCAGCGGCTGAATTAACGGCAATTCCAAATTCAAATAAAAACATTGAAAAGGCGCCTTTTACCGCTGTCAAAACTTAATTGCTGTTGCCTTGCCGTCATACCTTGGCAATACAGCATATATACTGTATTGCCAAGGGGGTTTTTGCCGGTTTTTTTCAGCCGGGAAAAGAAGCGGAGGCCAAGGTTACTTTCAAATAACCCCGTATTTTTCCAGTAACTCTTTGATAACGGTTCCTTCCAGTTTATTCAAAGCCGGTTTTTTCAGCGCCTTGGCCAGCCAGGGCAGGGGCTGGTCAATCATCTTCCGCCCGTCAAGCATCTTGGCCGTGGCATCCAAAAGAAACCGGATGTCGTAACAGGAGCCGAAAACTTCCGGGACGCCGCGATCTATATCCAGCAGGGTATATACCGCCTCCATGGCCGTCCGTACCGAATATTCGGTAGTAAACACGGTGTCCCGTTCGGTGTCGGCAAACTGGCCGATAAACGCGAAATTCACCGAGCCTTCCGGCACAACCTTGGGCCGGTCGCCCTTGGCCCGGGGCATAAAAAAGGCCGTAATATAGGGCATCATGCAGGGTATGCAGGAGGCGGATTTCCCGGCCATCTCATGAATCTCCCCTACAGGTACGCCCAGGTGGTAGAGCCATTCTTCGGTAATCTCCTGCCCGGTACATTCCTGCATCGGCTTTTTGATAAAATCGCCCTTCCTCTCGGGAAACAAGACATAGACCCACGCGACAAGCTGATTTTTGCTCTGGGCCTTAAAATGGGGCTGCCTGCTCATGGTCCAGCTCATGAGCCAGCCAGAGTCTTTGAACGTGACAGGGCCGCCGGTAACAACC
>JAITNM010000266.1 GCA_031290475.1 Treponema sp.
GACGCGGATGGATATATTTTGGCCAACCCCCGGGAAAACTGGGTGCAGGAACGTTGGAATTTCATTGAAAAAGCAAAGGAAGAAAGCCAATATAAGGGGATTGCCACGGTGATCTCGGACATGGTCCGGGGCAATTCCGGTATGGGGGTTTTTGCGGTAAACGGCGAGGACCGTTTTTGCATCTATCGGCCGATCACCGGTTCAAAAGCGGGCTGGTCACTGGGCGTGGTGGCCCCGGTCAACGAAAGTCCTTTGACCGGCGCCCGCAACGGGCTTTTGATAGTCGGGTTTATTTCTATCATGCTCTGTGCTATTGCCGCCGTCCTCGCGTCTTCCGTGCTTGAAAAACCCTACAATGACGCGAAAGCGATGATGGCGGAGATGAGACGGCAGGACGAGCAGCTTATCCAGGCGCATAAAGAGGCCCTGGTCAGCACCAAGGCGAAGAGTGTATTTTTGGCCAATATGAGCCATGAGATGCGCACCCCCCTGAACGCGATTATCGGTTTGTCGGAACTTACCCTCAGTTCCGGGGAACTGCAGGCAGAGCCCGCGGAAAACATCGAGAAGGTTTACGGCGCCGGTATGACCCTCTTAGGTCTTGTTAATGATATTCTGGATCTCTCCAAGATCGAATCCGGAAAATTTGAACTTATTCCGGCGGAATATGACATTCCCAGTTTGATTAATGATACGGTCATCCTGAATATTATGCGTATCGGCAGCAAGCCCATTCAATTCCGCCTGCATATCGACGGAACCCTGCCCAGCCAACTCTTTGGCGACGAATTGCGGATCAAACAAATTTTCAACAACCTCTTGTCCAATGCCTTTAAATATACGAAAAAAGGAAATGTGGATTGGACTATTTCCTGCAAACCGCCGCTGGCGGCGGTACGTGACGGTGACAGCGTCTGGCTGACCAGTTCGGTAAAAGATACGGGAATCGGTATACGCCGGGAGGACCTGGACCGCTTGTTTTCCGATTACCACCAGGTGGACACCAAAAGTAACCGCGAAATTGAAGGAACCGGCCTGGGACTATCCATCACAAAAAAAATGGCGGAAATGATGGATGGCTCAATTACGGTGGAAAGCGAATACGGAAAAGGCAGTACCTTTACGGTACGGCTCAGGCAGCAATTTGTAAACGATGTTACCATTGGCGATGATGTTGCCCGGAACCTGGCGGCCTTTCATTACATGGACGGCAAGCGCGTCGGCAACAAAAAGCTCGTCCGGGTCCAAATGCCCTACGCAAAAGTTCTGGTGGTGGATGATGTTGTCACCAACCTTGATGTGGCGAAGGGCCTGATGAAACCCTATGGAATGACGGTTGACTGCGCAAGCAGCGGCCCCCAGACAATAGAACTCATCCGTTCGGAAGAAACCCGTTACGACGCAATTTTCATGGATCATATGATGCCCGGGATGGACGGCATTGAAGCCACCCGCATCATTCGGGAAGAAATCGGAACGGAGTATGCGCGGAATATACCAATTATCGCATTGACGGCGAACGCCATTGTAGGGAATGAAGAGATGTTCCTCGCCCATGGGTTTCAGGCATTTTTATCCAAGCCTATTGATATTATGGCCATGGACGTGGTGATTCGGCAATGGGTACGGAACAAGGAACTTGAAAAAGAACAAGGAACGTATCCTCCGGAGGAGCATAAGTTCCAGGCCGGCAAAACGGAAGTATCAGACCGCCGAAATATCCCGTGGGTAGACACTGAAAAAGGGGTGGAACATTTTGGAGGGGACTGGACTACCTATTGGGATGTATTGAAATCTTTTGGGCAAAACACGCCGCCCCTCTTAGACAAGATCCGCGCCTTTTCTGTGGAAGATCTGAAGGATTACGCCATCGTTGTGCATGGCCTAAAAGGCAGCAGCCGGAGTATCGGCGCCGAAGCTCTGGGGGCGAAGGCGGAGGCGCTGGAACATGCGGCAAAGGCGGGGAATGTTGACTTTATCCGGGAAAATCACGGGATCTTCATACAGGCGGCGGATCAATTGATTAACGGGCTTAACGCCGAAATCAGCCGGGCGGCTGCGGAAAATCCAAAACCTCGGAAAACCGAACCGGCGGAGGAGACCCTGGAGGATCTCTTAGAGGCCTGCCAGGTCTTTGATATTGATGGTGTGGACCGGGCAATGCAGGAACTGGAAAGCTGCGAGTATGAAACAGGGGCGGATCTGGTTGCCTGGTTGCGGGAGAAGGCGGATGTTATGGGCTTTAAAGAAATTGCCGGGCGCCTGGCGTAAGTATACGCCTGGCGTAAGTATACGCCTTTTCGTGAAAGGAGATATTAAAGAAACCACGGACCACGCGGACGCCACAGACAAAGAAGAAGAGATAACAAAAAACTTTTCCGTCCGTGTGGTTTGTGTGGTCTGTGGTTAAATATTTTTTTACAGGAGTAATGCCGAACAAGTTCGGCTTCGATTATACTGGGCGGCATTCGCCGCCCATTTATAGGAGTAATGTATGGAAAGCGAGCGGAAAATAATTTTTTTGGTCGATGATAACGGGACCAATCTTACGGCGGGAAAAGAGATATTAAAAAACCAGTATAAGGTATATCCAATCCTGTCCGCCAGGATCATGTTTGATCTTCTTGAGGACGTAATACCTGACATGATCCTCCTTGATATCGAAATGCCGGAAATGGACGGTTACGAGGCGATAAAAAGGCTCAAGGTAAACCCAAAGTTCTGGGAAATTCCGGTTGTCTTTCTGACCTCCAAAACCGATATGGGCAGCGAGTTGGAGGGCTTAAGCCTGGGGGCGATCGACTATGTGGCCAAGCCCTTTTCCGCCTCCCTCCTGCTTAAACGCATAGAAAATCATCTTTTTACCGAATGGCAAAAGATGCAGCTCCGGGAATTAAATGACCACCTGGAGGAAAAAGTACAGCAGCGGACCGAGCAAATAGTCAATTTGCAAAACGCCATGCTCAGTACGGTGGCGAATTTGGTTGAGTTCCGGGATGATGTGACCGGGGGGCACGTTACCCGCACGCAAAATTATTTAAAGCTCCTGGTGGACGAGCTGTTGCGAGAGAAGCTGTATGCCGAAGAAACTTCCGCGTGGAATATGGATTACCTCGTCCCATCGGCGCAGCTTCACGATGTGGGAAAAATAGCCATCAGCGATACTATCTTGAATAAGCCGGGAAAGCTCAGTCCCGAAGAGTTTGAGATCATGAAAACCCACGCCGCAATAGGGGTGACGATAATTCAAAGAATTGAGGAAAATGCGGAGGAACATGATTTCATGAAGCACGCCCGGTTGATTGCCGGCGGGCACCACGAAAGATGGGACGGAACCGGATATCCCCTGGGAGTAAAGGGAAAGGAAATCCCCCTGGAAGCCCGCTTGATGGCCATCGCCGATGTGTATGATGCCTTAATTTCAGTTCGTCCTTATAAGCGGCCTTTAAGCTCCGATGAGGCAAGGCAAATCATCCGGAACGGTAAGGGTACGCAATTTGACCCGGTCTTGGTTGATATATTTTTAACGCTAAGCTTTTTTCCGTCCGATTAAAGCAAAACCAGCTTTTCGATCCATAAATACCATAGAAGAAGTATCTGTCCGCAAAGTAACCGGCTTTGTGGACAGACGCGCTTCCCCTCATTTTGCGGAGGTTCTATGGAGATTATGGCTTATACCCCCATGGGGGCGGACGGGATCATCATCCGGGTTGAGGCGGACATACGCCGGGGCATTCCCGGAGTAGATATTACAGGACTTGCAGAGGGGGCTGTCCGGGAAGCCAGGGAACGGGTCCGGGCGGCGTTCCGGAACTCGGGCTTCCAGTTCCCCCAGGACCGGATTCTCATCAACCTGGCCCCGGCGGGCCTCAAGAAAGACGGCGCCGCTTTAGACTTGCCCATTGCCTTGGCGGTGATGATCGCCGCGGGACTCATGCCCCTCCCGTTTGAAACGGCCGCCGGAGGCGGCGTCATGGTCCTGGGGGAACTGGAACTTTCGGGCCGAATCAGACCGGTCCGGGGGGTGCTTGCCGCTACCGGTTCAGGACTAAAGGAGGGGATCGAACACTTCATTGTCCCTGCGGAAAATGCACGGGAAGCGGCTATCCTTGCCCCGGGCAGCTTTGCCGCCCCGGCAACCCTGGCGGAAGCGGCCCATGCCCTCATGGTCTTTGCCGGTTCCGGTTCTTTTTCGGAGCTGGGCCTGGATGAAGCCTTTGATCGTGATTCCGCCGAAGCATCCGCTCCTCCCGAAAACTATAACGGTGAAGGCGGTTTTGCCGAAGTACGGGGCCAGTGGCGGTATAAACGGGTCCTGGAAATTGCCGCCGCCGGGGGGCACAACCTGCTTGTTTTCGGGCCTCCCGGAGCGGGAAAGACTATGCTCGCCCGGTGTATGCCCTCAATTATGCCGCCTCTTGAGCCCTGGGAGGCGGTAGAAGTTACCCGGCTTCACAGCCTGGCGGGGAATTTTATTACCGGCGGCGGTTCTGCCGGGAAGTCCCTTCAGGGGGAGTACGCCGGGGGGAATATCCTTATTACCCGTCCTCCCTTCCGTTCCCCCCATCATTCCGCCAGCGCGGAGGGTATTCTGGGAGGGGGTAAGTATGTACGGCCCGGCGAAATAAGTCTGGCGAATTACGGGGTGCTGTTTCTTGATGAAGCCCCGGAATTCCGGGCAAATGTACTTCAAGCCCTGCGGGAACCCCTGGAGGATAGGGTTATTACTATTTCCCGGGCGGAGGGCCCGGTCAAACTTCCGGCGGACTTTCAGCTCCTCCTTGCCGCCAACGCGTGTCCCTGCGGCCGTTTTGGCATACGGGGCGGGAACGCTGTAGGCGAGGGAGGGGATTTTGCTAACCCCTATTTCGCGTCCGACCGGAGTCAGGCGCCGTCAATCGAACATGATACAAAGTATCATGCCGGGGCCGGCTGTTTCTGTACCCCCGAAGAAATTCACCGGTACTGGCGAAAATTCTCCGGGGCCCTCCTGGACCGGGTAGAGCTCCGGGTAGCGGTGATGCCCCCGGAAACGGAACAACTGGAGGGAGAAGCCGAAGGATCCGCCGAAGATACGGCCAGACGGGTTCTCTCGGCGGTGCTTATTCAGCGGGAACGGTTTAAAGACAGGGGTATACGCCGGAACGCCCGGATGAGCCCTGACATGGTGGAACAGTTTTGCCCCCTTACGAAAGACGCCCATAGGGCCCTCCACACGGCGGCGGAGAAACTCAGCCTTTCCGGGCGGGCTTTCCACGGATGCCTCCGGGTCGCCAGGACTATCGCGGATTTGGAAACTGCGGAGATTATCCAGTCCGTCCACATCCTGGAGGCGGTTCAACACCGCCGTTTAGGAGAAGACCCCTATGATATTTTTTCCTAGGAGTTTGTCGGGCTTTAGCCCATTTCAACCTCAAAACGTGCGTTTAGCACGTTTTTACCTTGCAAACTCCCAAAGGAGCCCAATAATCGGGATTTTTGCGTTAGTTTTGGTGCAAAAATCCACAAGTCCGACAGGCTCCTAGCGGCCTTTTTGGGTTGGATTTTGCCGGAAAATGTTCTCTATCCGTTCTTTGCCGGGCAGCCGGTAAACATCAAAGTCCGAGTCAATACTGATGATCCTCCTAATCCCCGTCTTTTCGGCGGCGACAACCAGGGTGGCGTCGGCAAAATCCATGGGCAAATCGGCATACTTCCTGCACAAAGCCATAATACCGGCTATATCGGCTCCGTTACTGATCTCCTGGAGAATAAGCCCCCGGCCCAGAATCCATTCAAAAAATTCAAGCTGGACCTTTACGTTGAAATTCAGCATATAGGATACTTCGGTGATTACCGCCAGGGTAGAAACAAAGCGGTACGGCTTATCCCTGATAAAGTTTTTGATACTGTCGTGGTATTTATCACTCCGGTCAAAAAGGGCGATAAGCGGGCCGGCGTCAACGAGAACCGAATTTAGCATTGATCTTTCCCCGGATCCGTTCCTTGTAAGTGGTTGATAAATCCCCTTCCCCGCTGCCGTAATTGCCAAAGTAAGGCTCTCCAACTTCCCAGGAACTCTTCTCCAGTTCCTGGTCTGTAAAATACCGGGCCAGGGCTTCCCGGACAAAGAGGGACTTGGACTTATGATGGGTTTTTGAGGCCGCTTCCAGTTTTTCTTCCAGATCTTCGGGTAAACGAACCGTAGTCATATAGGAACCTCCTGTTAATACAAATTGTAATACGGAAAGGAAGAAGATGTCAAGAAGAAGACGGAAGAATTGCCGCGGAATTTACTCAGACCGGCAATTCCTGTACTTCTGCTTTGAGCGTTGCGGCGGCTTTCTTTGCCGCCTCGGGACCGGCAATAATAACCGCCTGCCCGGTTTTAGGGGAGTTTCCCGGTAAAAGGCCTTCCGCCTTTTCCGCAAGCCGGCCCGCAGCCTCCCCAAGTTCCCGATCCTTCATATCTACAAGGAAACGAAGCTTTTGCTCCCGATGGAAATCATCTACACCGTAGAGGAATCGGGAAAAATCGGCGGTTCCCTTTTCTGCAGCCGTTCGGGGACGGACTTCCTTGGCGTACGTCCCGATAATCGCCTTTTCCAGGGCTTCCTCGCCGGGAACGGCTCCCGCCCGGTTGCGTAAAATCCTGGGGAAAGCTTCCAGGGATCGGAGCGGTTCGGGGTCCCGGTAGGTAGAACAGGTGAAGACCTCCTCGAGTCCGTCAGGATAGGCAAAGGCTCCGTAGGCGCCGCCCTTCATGCGTATATCTTCCCAGAGGGCGCCGGTGGAAAGCTGATGGGAAAGAACCAGTTCCGCCGCATGATTCCGGGTAGTGAAGGAAGCGCCGGGAATGGTCATGGCTGCAAACCCCACCTGTAACGAGGGGGAGGCAAAGACCTCCACAGGGGGAAGCTTGGCGCCGCCCCCAGGTATAACCGCCTGCCCGGAAGCCGCCGGCAAGGCCGCCGGCAGGGCCGCCGGCAAGGCCGCAAGATCCAGGGATGCGGGATTTCTGGGCCTTGGAAGGCCGAATTGACCCAGTTCGGCCGAAACAAGGGACAGGGCGGCGGGCATGGATTCGGAAGAGGCGATAATATTAACTATACAGCCGGAAGCGCGGAGCTTGTCCCGGAAACCGGTAAGAATATTGCCCACTTCGGAAATATCATATCCGGAGGACTGGTTTTCCTCCATGAGCGTATGGACAAAATTGAGCTGCTCAAGGCCGCCCCAGATTTCATCCGCCATGTGGGAATGGGAAAACCCCCTGCCGGCACGAAGGCCGGCGTAGGTATGCCCGCCGGGGGCAAGGCTCGAATCGCTTTCGTTCTTCATTTCCAGCACCAGATCCCGCAGCCGCCGCCGGTCTGAAAAGTCCGCCTCCGTGATAAGCCGAAAAACCAGCTCCAATGAGGATTTTAATTTTTCGTCCAGTGTCTTGAGCCGGTACACGATCCAGTCCCTCCCTGCAATATCCAGGATACCTCCCGGAAAGGGAACCGACTTGCAGCTTCCCGGACTGACCGAACCTGTGCGGAGCATGGCATAAAACCCCCCAACAGTTCCGGCCAGAAGGCTCGATACGGCAGCATAATCCATGCCGGGAAGCCCCAGAGAAACAACGGTCCGGGAAAAGAGGGGAAGCCAGTAGTAATCCTGAGCGCTGAGGGTGTCTACCGGAAAGGCGATGTCTATGTACGTGATCCCGTTGGTAAAGAGGTTATGGGTCAGCACAGGAATCCCGGCGGCATCGTGGAGTTCCCGGGGAACGGTTTCTATTTCCACCAGGAGATCCTTTCGGGAAAGGTGTGGAATGGCGGCCAAAGCCGCCGGATCTTCGGGGGCGCTTTGGATCCGCTCAAGCCCGGCGGATTTTTCCCGGATAACCTGCCTTTCCTCCGCCTTTAGGGACGCCTCTTTCCGGGTCAGTGAGGCCTCAAGGCGCTCCTCCTGCTTTTCCAGAAAACCGGGAGTGGGTTCTACCACCACCAAGGCCCGATGGGGGTTATCAAGGAAGTACTTCTGAATAAGGGACTCCAGATAACGGCTGTCTGCGGCAAGGCGTTCTTTTAGACGGGCAAAGGCGGACACAAAGAGAAGGCAGTCCCAGGGTTTAGTCCCGTGGAGCCAGCCCCGGAGGGAGCGTCTGAGCCAAACCAGGGAATAGGGGCCCCCGGAACGCTTGATCTCCCGGTTGGAAAATTCAATGGAAAGGAGGGCGGCATCTATCTCTTCTTTGGGAAGCCCTTCCCCCGCTATCCGCCGGAGTTCTCCCATAATAAGATCTTCCACCGCCTTTGCCGCCCCGGCAACCCCCCGTAATCCCGCGGTAAATACCGTTTCACGGAGCTCGGTTTCCAGTCCTGTTGAGGGGGCAATATCCTCACCCAGACCTGATTCAATGAGGGCCTTGATGAGGGGGGAACCGTCATGGCCTAAAAGGACTTCTGTGAGAGCCCCCAGGGCCATGGTTTCCCCAGGATCCGCGGAATCGGAGCAGAGCCAGGAGAGAAACACCGTGGCCTTGGTATCGCCGCCGGCCGGGCAGGGCACGTTAAAACTACGCGGACTCGTCCAGCGCTCCGCCTTTTTAATAGCCGGCGCCGGGCGGCCTGCCTCTATCCGGGAGAAAAATTGCTCATTCAGGAAGGAAAGCTGCCTTTCCGTAGGGATATTCCCGGCCAGGAAGACCTTGCAGTTCGCCGGAGAATAGCGGGAAAGGTGGAAAGCCTTGAGCCCTTCCCAGTTGAGATCCGGAATACACTCAGGGTCGCCGCCCGACTCAAACTCGTAGGGAGTTCCGGGCAGAACGGACTTAATAGACCAGAATCCGGCGTAGGCATCCAGAGAGGAGTAGGACCCCTTCATCTCATTGTAAACTACCCCGGTAATGGAGAGTTTTTCCGCCGGGGTATAGACCAATCGGTGGCCCTCCTGCATGAAGGCCCACTCGGAAAGAAGGGGCCGGAACACCGCATCGCCGTATACCGACATAATATTGAAGTAATCCTGTTCATTCACTGAACTCGCGGGGTAAAGAGTCTTGTCCGGAAAGGTCCACGCGTTGAGAAAAGTTTGGAGGCTCCCCTGGGCCAGTACCAGAAAGGCATCCTTTAGGGGGTAATGATCGGAACCGCAGAGTACCGAATGTTCCAAAATATGGGCGGCGCCTGAAGAATCTTCCGGAATAGTGGCGAAAGCAAAGGCGAAGAGGTTTTCAGGATCATCATTGTAGATATGAAAAACCTCGGCGCCGGTTTTATCATGCCTGGCCCAAATACCCGGGGCCTTTAATTCGGCTAAACCGGTTATCTCTAAAATGGTAAAACCGCTATCTAATACCTGTCCCGGCCGCAGTTCCGTCTTCATACAACAACATCCTCATCGGTAAATAGAAATATTTCCCCATTCTCACGGCCTTTACGGAACCAGTCAAGAAATTCATGGGCAACAGTATCAATGTCACGGCGGCGCACGGGCCCCATGAGTTCCTGTTCTTCCAGGACAATGGCCCGCCGGTTCGCGGAAACATTGGAGAGTATCTTTTCTACAAAGAGCTCCTGCCGGCCTTTTACAAGCAGGGCAATATCAAAATCGCTCATACTCCGCAGCTTCTCCTGAATGGGCTTGTTCTCCGCAAGGACCACATCCTCCAGGGTATAAAGCCTTTCTTTGATGTCCTGGCTCAGCTGGGGATCTTCCACATCAAGCTGATTTAAGAGCTTGTCCCCAAAGGAAAGGTCCGCGTGCTTCAGAATTGCCGTAAGCGCTCCGAGGCCGTCCACCGTAGTTTCCACAACCCCGCCTGCTTCGGCGTAACGCCGCGCCTTTTCCCGCAGTGCGGCGGCAACCCGTTTTAGCACATCCGGGGAAGTCTGCTGCATATAGGCCAGCCGTTTGATGACAGATGCTTTCAAATCCGGGGAGATTTCTTCCAACGTTAGGGCGGATATTTTTGGGGAAAGCCGGGAGAGCACCAGGGCGACGGTTGAGGGGGCCTCGGCCCGTAGAAGCAGGGCTATCTGGGCTCCGGAAAAATCTTCCAAAAAATCGAAAAGACCGCCTTTAGCGCCAGGCACAGACTTTTGGAGAAGCGCCTCCCCCTTCTCCGGGCCAAAGGTTACGTAAAGGAGCCGCCGGGCGGCCTCTACCCCCCCTTCAACAACCCCTGAATACCCAAAGGTATTCATAAGCACAGACTGGAATTCTTCCAGTATAGTCTCGGCTTCATCTGCGGAAACCCCGCGGATCTGGGCGATCTCACGGGATATGGCTTCCACCTGTTCAATATCCAGGTTCGCCATAACCCGGGCCGCCTGTTCGCTCCCGATCAGGATGAGGAACTTCGCCACCCTGCGGTACTTTGGCTCTTTGGTTTTTTTGGCAGCCCTGGGACTGACAGCCCCGGAGCTTTCCCCCCTCTCCCCGGAAACATCCTCCCCGGCTTTCTTCTCTTTTGCGGGAACCTTCCCGTAGAGCTTGGGAAGGAATTTCCTGAGCCTGGCAATAGACGCCCGGGTTTCTTCGGCTTTGCTTTTATCTTGATCCTGCGGGAGAGATTCATCAAACTGGGGCAGCCCTGATTCGGTATCATCCTCAAGGGCATCGTCCGCCGGGGTTACCGTTTCTGCTTTTTTCAAAACCCGCTGATAAGCCGCAAGGCCCCGGCTAAGATTACCGACCCCTTCGCCATCCATCGGATTTAAAGCAGAATTTTCTGCTTTTTTTGATTTTCCCATATCTTATAGTAGGATATTTCCATTTCAAAAGCCAGTACGCCTTGACTACCGGCTTTTCACTTCTTATGTTAAAATAAACCAATAGAAAAGGAGGAACCGTACTGGGCGCCACATTTTATAGCAATGTCCTTCTCAACCCTGGGGACCGGATCTACCTGGAACGGTCGCGGCTGGATCATATTTTGGAGCGGGCCATAGCCAGTCCGGTAGTTTATGTAATCGCCGGGGCCGGATTCGGCAAGAGCCACGGGGTATATTCATTCCTGCGGCAAAACAATTTTATTACCACATGGGTGCAGTTTTCCGAACGGGACAACATAGCCGGCCGGTTCTGGGAAAATTTTACCGCGGCAGTAGATAAGATTGCCCCTAAAACCGCCGGCCGGCTTCAGGAAATAGGCTTTCCCGAAACGGACCGGCAGTTCGAGCGGTACATGAAAATCCCCAAATCGGAGGTCATGCCGGATCAAAAATATGTTTTTGTGTACGATGATACACACCTCCTTAAGGATAAAAAAGTACTCCGTTTTCTGGGGAATTCTATCACTTC
Organism: Treponema sp.; assembly: GCA_031290475.1. Lineage (GTDB taxonomy): Bacteria > Spirochaetota > Spirochaetia > Treponematales > Breznakiellaceae > JAITNM01. The sequence continues at coordinate 11,275 of JAITNM010000266.1, forward strand.
CCCCTTCCCCAATATCACTTCCATCCTGATTTCCCGGAACGAACCGGCTATCAATGCGGAGAGGCTCCGCAAAGCAGGGCTCCTGGCGCGGATTACCGAGGAGGATCTCCGCTTTACCCAGGAAGAAACCGCGGGTTTCTTCGCCCTTCACCAGATATACCCTTCAACACAAACCCTGTCGTCTATATTGAACGATACCGACGGATGGGCCTTTGCCCTTTACCTGGCGATATTATCCATGAAAAATGCCGGCGTCGAATACGCCCTCCAGGGGATGAAGTCAAATATCTTTAAGCTCATCGAAAGTGAAATCATATCGGCCCTTCAGGAGCAGGAACGGAAATACCTGATCAAACTATCCCTCATCGATCACCTGGCGCCGGATTTACTTGATTCATTCGGCGGGACCGTCCCGGCGTCCGTAGGCTCCTTTATCCAGTTCGATACTTACCTCAACGCGTATAAGCTCCATCCTTTGATCCGGGATTATTTCTTAAAAAAACAAGGGGAATTATCCCTGGAGGAACAACGGGAAGTCTACCTTAAGGCTGCGGACTGGTGCATGAAAAACAACCGGCCCCTGGACGCCATCGGCTATTTTGAAAAGGCAGGGGATTACAATAAACTGTTTAACGCCGCCTACACCATGTTTACCTTTATCATTCCCAACCATATCGCCCAGGTACTCCTGGCGATCTATGAACAGGCGCCGCGGGAGGTGTTTGAACACAACCCGATAATATACAACCTCTATACCCGCCTCCTGATTAATCTGGAACTATTTGACCGGGCCGCAGTGGAACTGCCGGAGATTATCACAAAACTGGAAACCCTGGAACCCTCGCCAATTAAAAACCGGGCCCTGGCGGGCTCTTATCTGAATCTGGGCATCTGTGGTTTTTACATGAGTCTCCTTACCGGGGATTATTCCTATTCTGAATTTTATGAACGGGCAAGCTTTTATTATCAAAAATTAGATACCTTTACGATAGAACCGCCCCTGTCGGTATCAACCGTATGTTCCTATGTGTGCCGGGTGAATAGCAATAATGTAAAGGGAGAAATAGAGCGGTTTATCGCCGTCCTGGATGAAACGGTTCCCTATGCGGCATCCTGTTTGGGGGGTTGTACCTGGGGCATGAACGATCTTGCCAGAACGGAGGCCGCTTTTTTCAGAGGACGCTTTGAGGAAGCGGAACAACACGCCGAAATCTGTATACGGAAAGCCCGGCAGCAGAATCAATTCGAAATTGAAAACCGTGCGCTGTTTTTTTTACTGCGCATAAACCTTGCCCGGGGGGATTACCAGGGGATACGGGGGATCCTCCGGCAGCTTGAAGCTCAGCTTGCCGTTCCCGAATACCTCAATCGCAATACCTACCACGACATTGAAGGCGGCTGGTTTTATATACAGATTGGACAAGAGGAAAAGATAGCGCCCTGGATGAAAAATGACTTTGAGGAAAGCGATTTGAATTCTATGGTCATCGGTTTTGAGACCCTGGTCAAAGCCCGGTATCACCTGGCGGAACAAAGGTACCCCGCGGCTCTGGCCACCCTGGACCGGGATGAAAAGTTCGGCGCCGGGGCTTTTCTCTTCGGCAAGCTGGAAATCAAGACCCTGGAAGCGGTCTGTTGTTCTAAACTTCGGGATGATGAAAAGGCTTTTATTGCCCTGAAAACGGCTTACGAGTTGGCGTGGCCCAACGAAATCTCCATGCCCTTTATCGAATTGGGTAAGGATATGCGGACCTTGGTAAGCCGGATATTAAAGGAAAACCAGACCAGTATACCCCGGGAATGGCTTGAAACGATCCGGCGGGGAGCCTCGGCTTACGCACGGAAACTGTTCATCATCGCCGAAAACTTCCGTCCCCGCGCCGCTTCCCCGGTCCGATCCCGGCCCGGGTTGAGAACCGGCGTCGAGGCGTGGAGGGGGGAACAGAGCCTGTCCCGGCGGGAACTGGCGGTGCTCACCGGACTTTCCCAGGGCCTTACCAGGACGGAAATCGCGGAAAATTCATCAATTTCTGTAAATACCGTGAAAAGCGTCATTCGAAGTGTGTATAATAAACTTGGAGCAATAAACCAGGCCGATGCGGTACGGATCGCCGGCGCTCTGGGAATAATTGAGTAATGCATGATGTCACATTTCATGGACACATACCGGTAATACCGGACAACCAGATTTACCTGGAACGCCCCCGGGTGCACCAGTGTCTGGAGAAAGCTCTGGAAAGTCCCATAGTTTCGGTAGTCGCCGGCGCGGGGTATGGCAAAACCCATGCGGTGTATTCTTATCTGCGTAAAAACGCAACCACTGCCTTTTGGCTTCAGATTTCGGAACGGGACAACCTGGAACAGCGGTTCTGGGAGAATTTGCTGGGCGCCATCAGTTCCTATCACCGGGATGTGGGAGCAAAACTGCGGGAACTGGATTTTCCGTCCACCCTGAGGCAGTTTGACCGGTACCGGAGTTTTCTTGAAAAGGCGATGAACCCCAGAAGAAAATACATCGTGGTCCTGGACGATTGCCATTTACTTCATTCAAAAGCGGTTCTGCGTTTTTGCCAGTGGTCCGCCGAAGCGCCTTTTCTCAACATCCAGGGGATAATGATCTTCCGGATCGAGCCGAATCTCAACTTTATTCCCTTAGTATCAAAAGGCCTCGTTGCCGGCATTACTGCCGATGATCTGCGATTCAGTGAACAGGAAATCCACGATTACTTTAAACTGCAAAACATTGAACTGGATGCTGACGCCATTAAACAGATCCTCCAGGACACCGAAGGCTGGGCCATGGCGGTGGATCTTATAGCCCGGGAAAGACGGAAAAACAACCAGGCGGAACTGAGTAACTTCACCTCACTTTTAAAAAACAACGCCTTTAAGGATATTGAGCAGGTCGTTTTTACCGGGATCGACGAAAAACTAAAAAAATTCCTGATAAAACTTTCCCTGTTGGAGCACCGGCCGCCGGAACTGCTCGAAAAAATTGAGAGTAACAGAGATTTCTTCTCCGCCATGGTACAGATAAGCCCCTTTATCCGGTACGATGCCTATCAGAACGAATACCGTATCCATCACCTGTTTCTGGAATTTCTCACGAAAAGACAGAATGAGCTTACCGGGGAGGAAATCCGGGAGGTATATAGCCGCGCCGCCGAATGGTGCGTGGCAAATAATCAGCTTATGGACGCCGCCCTGGACTACGAACGGGCCCGGAATTATCAGGGGTTCCTGGGGATTATCCTGTCCTTTCCCCGGCTGCTCCCGGATCGGGCGGCAAAATTCTTCCTTGAATGCATTAACCGGCTGCTGTCTTTACACGCGCCGCAAGGCCCTCCTGGAACCGGCATGGATGAAGAAAGCATGGCGGCGATCTTTCTGTACTATGTGATCAAAGCTAAAATCTTCCTGGCCCTGGGGCGTTTTGAAGATTCCGCGCAATTAAGCCGGGAAGCTATCGCCAAATTCGAGCCCCTGCCCCCGGGGGCGTATAGAGCACGAATACTGTCGGCAAGTTACAATAACCTGGGATTCATCGCCGTCTTATCCGTTATTGTTACCAAGGATCGCAATTTTATCCATTGGTTTGAACAAGCTCGCCGCTATTATATGGAATTTCCCCAGCCGGTTTCGAAAAACGAATCATGTAGTAACATCAGTTCTTATATCTGCCGGGTTGGGTATCCTGCGGAAAAGGAAGAATTTGAACGATCCCTTGAAGCCCTGACCGCCATAATTCCCCTGGTTGCGGAAGTCAACAATGGATTTTTCTACGGACTGGACAGCCTGGGCTGGGCGGAACTTGCCTATTACAGAGGGGATCTCGACAACGCGGAAAAATTTGCCTTCCAGGCGGTGTACAAAGCCAGGGAAAAAAACCAGTACGAAATTGAATCCCGGGGGCTTTTTTATTTGCTGCGCCTAAGCCTCCACAAGGGAAAGACAAGGGAAACAGAGGAGATACTCAAAGAGCTGAATACTCAGCTTGAAAAAAAGGATTATCTTAACCGCTACACCTTCTATGACATCAGCAGCGGCTGGTATTATGCCCAGATTGGGGAAAAATCCAAGCTGGGCGCCTGGCTGAAAAATGAATACTGGGATAATAAGAGCAATACCCTGTTCTACCGTAATTTTGAAGTGCTGATAAAAGCCAAGTGTTTTTTCGCCGCGGGGTATTACTCCGAGGCCCTTACGGTCCTGGAGGAATTCCAGAAAAACAAAAAACCCCTGGAGAATTTTCTGCTGGGAAATATCGAAATGACGGTCCTGAGGGCCGCTTGTCTTTACCGGCGGAAAAATGACGCCGAAGGAAGGGCGGCCCTTGAAGCGGCCTACGAAATGGCCTGTTCCAATTCCCTGATCATGCCCTTCATAGAACTGGGGGAAGACATGCGGCTCCTGGCAGGGGAAGCCCTGAACAGCCCGAATTGCTCCATCCCCCGGCCCTGGCTTGAGACCATACGGGGCAAGGCTTCGGCATACGGAAAAAAACTCTTCCTGGCCGCGGAAGAAAACCGTAGTTCTCTTCCGGAACAGGCCGCTCCCGCCCTGACCTGGCGGGAACGGGAGGTGCTCAAAGCCCTCTCCCGGGGATGGAACCGCGAGAAAATCGCCGGGAATTTAGCCACTTCGGTAAATACCGTCAAGGCGGAGATCAGCAGCGTCTATACGAAACTGGGCGCTCAAAACAGGGCCGATGCGGTACGAATTGCGGGGAAATTAAATATTTTTAGCCGTTAGGGTGTATTGCGTTCAAAACAGCCCCCTTATGTTTATTCTTAAGGAGGCTATTAATATATGCAGCGTTCCCAAGAAGATCCGTCTTCCAGCGTGCAAAATGGCGGCAAAGTTTTTAAAAACAACCCTCCGCCATCAAGCGTTATTAGCCGTAGAGAAATTGAACCTTTACTGCTCAAAGCTGCTGAGGTTCTCAAATCCTATGAAGAGGCAACCGGTACGGTTGTTTCTGTGCTGGATCTAAGCGGTCATTCAGTACATGAACCCCGTTATGACAGGATACTTCATTTCTGCACCCTCTGTAAAAAATACTATTCCGATAAAGAGCGGAACTGGGAATGCGATGAGTACCCCTGTACCGGGATGCACATCAACTCAATTTCCGAAGCGTGGCATTCCGGGGGCATATTTATATTTATGTGTGACCTGGGATTCATGTTCTGGACCAGTCCCCTTACTTCCAACGGCCGTTCCGTCGGGGCCCTCATGGCCGGCGGCGTTATGGGGATAGAACGGCAGCAAATTTTTCAGAGCATAGCGGCCAAATTTGGAGGGGCAGTTTCCAAGGAGGAAATAGAGAACCTGCTTCTGGAAATAAAAGAAAAAACGTTTGATGAAATAAAGGCTCTGGCTCAAACATTACTCCTCTGCGCGGAACAGGTCTCCCATCTGCCTGGAGATTATTACGATACGGTAAAACAAATTGCCGAGCAGGAAGACTATTTATCAAGCCAAATCCATTTAATCAGAAACAGGGGAAACGGTTCTCCGCCATCCTATCCTATTGACAAGGAACGGCTGCTCCTGGCGTCCCTCCGCCGGGGAGACAATGAAGAGGGGAGAAAAATATTAACCGAACTCCTGGAACATATTCTGATATCAAATAATCATAACTTTGAGTACATGAAGCTGCGGGCTATAGAACTGGTAGTCCTTCTTTCCCGGGCGGCGATCACCCCGGACAGCTCTGAAGATCAACAGATTCTTGAAACTAACAACCGCTACCTCAAACGGATTCAGGACTCAAAAAATCTCAAGGAGCTTACCGATATACTTCATCTGATTATGGACCGCATGGCAAGTAAAATTTTCTCATTCCAGGGGATACGCCACGCTTCGGCCCTGCGGAAAGCGGAACGGTTCATCTGGGATAACTATACCAGGAAGATAAGCCTTAAAGAAATCGCCGATGCTTCAGGCCTTTCGGCGCCCTATTTCAGCAGTGTATTCAAAGAAGAGATGGGAGAGAATCTGTCGAATTACCTCAACCGGCTCAGGATTGAAAAGGCGACGAATATGCTCAACGAATCGGATATACCCCTTAATGCGATCGCCGCTTCCTGCGGGTTTGAGGACCAGAGCTGGTTCTCCAAAATTTTCAAATATTATACGGGTATCAGTCCGGGAAAATACCGGAACATCCGGACAGATGATGTTATGGATACTGATACTAGACAAACGAATGCCGCAGGTACGAAAGATACACCCGGAGGAGCGCCGTATGGTAAGACTAAGGGTACGCTTTCGGCCGCTTCATGGTCCCGGCAGTCCGGCACCGGTAAAGGATATCCCGGGGATACAGATCCTGTAAACGAAAATCCTAAGAGTGAAGAAATATGTTGACTACAAAAGATACATCAAAAAGCATGTCTCCACGGACCAATCCCCTGTTGCTTAAGGCATGGAAGATACTCTGCAATTATGCAAAGTCTACAGGGGCTATGGTTTGCGTTCTGAATGAGGATTATTTCCCCATACCGGAAATACTTGATGAAGTTACCGGGGAAAAGAATACCTGTCTTTATTGTACGAAGTACCAGTGCAGACAGGAAAAGCCTCTTGGGATACAGGATCTGTCTGTTAATCCCTGTTCAAAGATGCATATCAATGCCATAAAAAAAGCATACCATTTTGGCGGATCGTACATATATATGTGCGATTTGGGTTTTATGTTCTGGACGAGCCCGGTTTTCATGAACGGCCGTTTTGGAGGCGCCCTTCTGGGCACAGGATTTTTAGGCATAGACAGTGAAGAAACTGCCGAGGCCATGCGGGCTATGAGCAACGGCGATATTCCCAATGAGGAACTTAAAGAGCATCTTACGGCCTTTCCCTATGGTGAAACGGAACGGATAAAGGCCCTGGCGGAACTCTGCCTTATCTGCGCAGAATCGCTATCTACCGGAAAGGAAGACTATCATGAAACGCTGAAACGCCGGGCCCAGCAGCAAACGATCATTACCGAGCAAATATCCCTGCTTAAAATTCAGTACCCGGTGGGCGGCCCTATGCCTGGTTATCCGCTGGACAAGGAACGAATGCTCCTGGCAGCCCTGCGGCGAGGGGACAACGATATGGGACGGAAAATACTGAACGAGCTTTTGGGAATCCTCTTCTTTTCCAACCCTGATCATTTTAACTATATCCGGTTTCGGGCTATAGAACTGGTGGTGCTCCTCTCCCGTACGGCGGCCTCGCCGGGAAACACAGAATCCGCCTTATTGGAAACAAACAACCTCTACCTGACAAAAATCCAGGAGGTAGAGAATATTGAGGAACTCACCGATGTGCTCCATTCGATTATAGAAAAAATGGCGGGACAGATATTCTCTTTCCAGGGCGTCCGTCATGCTTCGGCGCTCCGGAAGGCGGAACGGTTTATCCATGAAAACTATACCCGCAAGATAAGCCTCCGGGAAATTGCTGATACATCAGGACTTTCAGCCCCCTACTTCAGCACTATCTTCAAAGAAGAAATGGGTGAAAATCTTTCAACGTACCTCAACAGGCTGCGGGTGGAAAAGGCGGGAAGGTTTCTCACTGAAACTGATATGTCCTTAAGTGAAATCGCCGGTTCCTGCGGCTTTGAAGACCAAAGCTGGTTTTCAAAAATTTTCAAGAGTTTTACCGGCATCAGTCCGGGACGGTATCGCAATCAGGGCGGCGGAACGATAGCGGAAATTTCAAAAAGTAATATTTCCGAGAACTATCTTGATATCTTGGAAAACAGTAATGAGGAGGATTAACGGTATTATGGTTAACTTGAATGAAATCTCACAAAATCTGCAATATGGGAGAGTCAGGGAAACCTCAGCCTTGACGGAACAGGCAATCAAGGAAAACTACCCCCTGGAAACAATCATCACAGAAGGTTTTCTTGCAGGCCTTGAAGCCCTGGAAGAACGGCGAAGGCAGAAGGAAATCCGGTTTTCTGAAATTGCCCTGGCCCTCTGCGCCCTGAACCGGGGAATCAACAGGATAAGACAGGAACAGGCATCCTCTCCCCAAAAATCGCTCTGTACAATGACCGTGATTATCGGTGAAACGGAAGGAGACGCCGAAGATACGATGAAGAACATTATCACGGTTATACTGGAAGGCCGGGGATTCCGTGTTATCGATCTGGGAACCTGCGTCACTCCGGGAGAATTTATCCGCGTTGCCCAGAAAGAAAACGCCCAGCTTATAATATGCTCCGCCGCGCTGATAAATACAATAGGCTCCATGAAGAATCTGGTTCAGGGCGCCGCTACTGCGGGTATCCGGGGCAAGATCAAAATAATGCTTACCGGCGCGCCGGTCACGGAGCAGTACTGTCGTCTTATCGGCGCAGACCTTTATGCCCCTGATGCCGTAGCGGTAACGGAGTTAGCTTCGGCTTGCTGTAAGAAAGGTTAGTTTTCTTGAAAAAGAAACTGTTACAAACGGTGATAGAACAGAATTATCTGCAAATTGTTCTGGTTTTTACGGCTTTCTTCCTTATGATTCTGGCGGGTAGTTTTTTTATTGATCAAATACTTCGGGATCGGCTTATTGAAAGAGCGGAAGAAAGCCTCTTTACCGCGGAAACAAATGTTAAAGCGGGATTTTCGGAAGCAGAGGTTACACTGCTCAATTCCTATTATGTAGTTAAAACCATGATTGAAGAGGAAGAATCCCAGGAGACCATTCTGAATTATTTAAGGACAACTACCGCCTGGATGAAACAAAAAGACGGGGCGCTCTTCGGGTCTTATGGCATATACGGCTATATACAAGGTGAATTCATCGACGGCATTGACATGTATCCGGACAGTTCTTATATGCCCCAGGAACGCCCCTGGTTTAAAGCCGCCCTCCAATCCGGCGTCAATATTGGATATACCGCTCCATATATGGACTGGCGTACGAAAGACACAATCATCTCGGCGGTTAAGGGCATGAACAGCCTGGATGGTAAATTTTTCGGCGTCCTGTCGGTAGATATAAATATTACCCGGCTCAATAATTATCTCCGCTCTCTAAAACTGGCCTCAGGCGGATACGGAATACTCATAAACCAAAACATGATCCTCATGGCCCATCCTCAGGAAGAGCGCCTGGGACAGCAGCTTTGGGATCTGGGGAAATCTTTTCAGGATATATCCATAGCCCTTAAGGCAAACCAGGAAATTTATTCAAAACCGATCACCGGCAGTGATGGTTCTCATTCTATCGTATTTTTCCGGCGCATGTTCAATAACTGGTATGTAGGGCTCATTATCCCCTATAACTATTTCTACAAAGATCTGTACTGCGCCACATCTATTCTGGCCCTGCTGGGGTTTTTTCTGTCCCTTCTTTTGAGTTATGTGCTCTTTAGGATCAGTGCTGCAAGAATAAAATCCGACGAGGAAAATAAAGCCAAATCTACATTCCTTGCCCAGATAAGCCACGAGATCCGCACTCCAATGAACATGATATTGGGCAACAGTGAATTGGCCTTACGAGAGGACATCAACCCAAGAGTTAACGAATTCCTTTCAAGGATAAAACAGGCAGGAGAAAGCCTTCTTTGTCTTATCAACGATATCATTGACTTTACGAAAGCAGAATCGGGTAAGCTTGACATCATACCTGTGGAATATGAATTTTCCTCCCTCATTAACGATTGTATCAGCAGTATACGTCCCCGGCTTACCGGTAAACCCGTACATTTTATCACCCAAATTGACAGTTCTATCCCCAAAAGGCTTCTGGGCGATAACGTCAGGCTCCGCCAGATCCTCTTTAACCTGTTGAGCAACGCCGTAAAATATACCAATGAAGGGTACATCACCTTTAAAGCAGGGATAGTCCGCCAGGGCCCGGATTCCCCCGAAACATCCCGGGGAGACGCTTTTCCGGAGACCTGCAGCGCCGGCGCTCTTAAGGAAGGGGACGCAGTACTCCTGGTCTTTGAAGTAATAGATACGGGAGCCGGATTGGGCCTTGTGATCGCCAAAAATCTCTGCCGCCTCATGGGCGGGGATGTGGCTGCAAAAAGCCGGTATGGCGCGGGCAGCGTTTTCCGGGCAAGCCTGCCCCAAAAGATCCTTGACGGCAGGCCTTTCGCGGCAGTTAAAAACCCTGAATCAAAAAATGTGCTGGTCTATGAAAGCCGCGGGGAATTTCAAGAATCCATCAGTTATTCTGTTATTAACCTCGGGTTAAGATGCACCGTAGCTGCGGATCATGAAAGCTTTGCCGCTTTACTTGAAAAAGATAACTTTGATTTTGTGCTGGCAACTTCCGGATTCTTTGATGACGCCCGGAATTGTATGGCAGGGATCAGCCGTCCGGGGGCCAAAGGGCGGAATGAGGATTATAAAACAACATTGGCGCTCCTCGCAGACTGCAATGAAACGGTTGTAAAAAACGATGCCTGTACCATCCCCTTGCCCCTGACTCCCGTTGTGTTAGCAAAACTGTTTAATGGTGAAATAGAAGGACTGTGTTATAAAAAAGGGGAAAAGACCGCCTTAACGCATTTTATTGTCCCTGGGACTAAAATCCTTATTGTGGATGATATCAGCACTAATCTGATGATCGCGGAAGCGCTCCTTTCTCCTTATCAAGCGCAGATAGACACCTGCCTTTCGGGAAATGAAGCGGTTGCCCTCGCCGGGGATAACCAATACGATATTATTTTTATGGATCACATGATGCCCGGAATGGACGGAATAGAGGCAGCCGCAGCCATCCGCGCCCTGCCCAGGAGTTATGCGAAAAATATGCCTATTGTGGCTTTGACCGCCAATGCGGTCGCAGGTATGCGGGAAATATTTCTGGCCAAAGGATTTGACGATTATCTTACTAAGCCCATAGACATTGCCAAGATGAATGAAACCATTGCCAGATGGATACCTGATGAAAAAAAATTCCCAAAGACGCTTTTTCTACAATTTCAACCCTGGTGCTCATGGCCGAATTCAGCAAGGCAATAAGCGAGGTGGACTCGCTTATTCGCGCCGAAAAGGTTTATTCGTGGCGGGGGTTTAATACCCCGCGGCTTGCCGCGAGGTTGTCGATTCCTTGACATGAAGGGCCGGCCGGGAGAAACATCAGCCCTTTTGCCCGTAATAGGCCCCGGGGCCGTGTTTCCGCTCCCAGTGCTTGTTGATGATATGCCGGGGGAGGGGCTGGGCAGCGCTATCAATAGACAGGGTAAGGCAGGCCATCTTACAGACCTCTTCCAGCACGGTACCGTGGTACACCGACTTGGCGGCGCTGATTCCCCAGGTAAAGGGGCCGTGGCCTGCAACCAGTACCATGGGGGTTTCCCCGGGATCGATATTTTTACTGCGGAAGGTTGCAACAATAAGATTGCCGGTTTCGCGTTCGTAGTTATTCTGCACTGCCTCAGGCGACATAATCCCGGTGCAGGGAATTTCTCCGGCGGCATGATCCGCGTGGGTGGTGCCGTATACCGCCACAGAACGCCGGGCCTGGGCCCAGGCTACCGCGTACACCGAATGTGTGTGGGTAATCCCCCGGATGCCGGCGAATGAACGGTACAGGACCCTGTGGGTCTCGGTATCCGAAGAGGGATTAAGATCTCCCTCAACCTTGGCGCCGTCCAGGTCCAGAACAACCATGGAATCGGGGGTCAGTCTGTCATAGGAAACGCCTGAAGGTTTTATGGCAAAGACCCCTTTGTCAGGATCAAAGGCGGAGACATTGCCCCATGTGTAGATGGCAAGTCCCCGCCGTGGAATTTCCAGATTTGCCTCGCAGGCTTCTTCTTTTAGTGTTTTATATGCCGGCATGTTATACCTCAATATGGTAGTATATCTCTTTTTTATGGTATATACTACTCCTATGAAGAT
>JAITNM010000032.1 GCA_031290475.1 Treponema sp.
CGCCCGGGAGAGCGGGGCGGTACTGCGGGAACTCTTCTCCAACCTGGGCGCCGGCACCATGATCTACGCCGATGAATACGAATCGATCCGGCCCCTTAAAACGAAGGATATAGCGGACAAACTACGGATCAAGGAGCCCCTGATGAAACTGGGAATTTTGATCCGTAGAAACAGCCAGGATATTCAGGAGAAAAAGCCGGACTACGCGGTTTTTCAAATCGACAGCTCGGTCCATGCCTGCGGAGCCCTCCACGATTGGGGAGAAGGCCAGGGAGAAATTGCCGCAGTCGCCACCGATCCTGCCTATGCAGAAATGGGGCTGGGGCGGCGCATTGTGCGCTACTTTATCGACCGGGCCGAAAGGCAGGGATTAAGGCGGGTTTTTGTACTTACCACGCAAACCCAGGACTGGTTTGAATTTTTGGGCTTCCGCGAAGATTCGGCGGAAAGCCTCCCGGAACGGAAGCGCCGGGCCTACGACCGCACCCGGAAGAGCAAGGTCTTTGTCCTTGACCTATAGGTGACAGACACCAGGGCGCCGGCATTTAGGAGATTAACCACGGACCACACGAACCACACAGACTTTTTGTTTGAAAAACGCTCCTTTGTCTGTGTAGTCTCGGACCTAAGGTCCGGTGTGGTCTGTGGTAAATTTCTCTTCTTTATATTTCTGATCACCGCTTAATCTGTTGACCTTGGTTCAAAATCCGTGCTTTTTATCGGCTTCGTTCGTGGTGTTCGTGAGGTTCGTGGTTGAATTGCGAATTACCGCCCCCCCCCCTCTTTGACTTGATTTGTGACGCAAATTGTAGTATGTTTTGACGTAAATATGGAGTTTATATGAAAACAGCACGGATTATTGTCTTTTTGGGGGTTTTCCTTTTACTTTTTGCGGCTTGCCAGATGGACGCCGAAAACGATACCCCCTCCCCTCCCCTTCCCCCTGAATATGATATATATGATGAACTTGTGTATACCCATGCGCTTTTAGATGGTTTCTTTTTATACGCCAAAGAAAGGCTGAACCCGGTTAACACCTATCTGGGTCTCGGCGGCGACGCGCCCTACGGGGATATACGCGCCATGTACGGGAGTCTGGAAGAACCGTTTACCAGGTATTTTACGCCGGAACAGAAGCCTTCGATAGTGGCCGCTTTATCCCCTACGCAGAGCGCTTATGTGGGGTTTGAGTATATACAACTGTCAACTGACGACTCGTTACCGGGGCTTTTTGTTACCAATGTATGGCCCGATTCCCCCGCGGAAGAAGCGGGACTGATGAAATTAGACCGTATCCTTATTGTAAACGGCGTTAAGATAGAAGGCGATGATCTTGTGCCTATTTATCAGGAAGCCTCGAAAGGCGGCGAAGGTACGGCTGTTGTGCTAACGGTGCTGCGCGGGGATCAAACGATCAAGCTTCCTCCTATGGTTAAAAAGATTCTGGTGCAGCCGACCGTATATCTGAACTTTTACTCCGACATCCCGGTTATTCAAATTACTCAATTTATGTCTACATCAGAGGGAGAATTCCAGAACGCCCTTGTAAAAATTAAGGACAAGGGAGATGTTCGCATTGGGATTCTGGACCTCCGTGGAAATCCCGGGGGAGGGGTGGATACGACAATCGCTATCGCGGACGAGTTAATTGCCGATGGCGAGATAATTCGCTACGAGGATCATTATATTGGCAGTATTAACGGCTTGCTTTACAAGTTTGTTGATACGGTTACTGAAACAGCGGAACCCGGCGGTCTGGGAGAAGATATCCGCTGGATTTGTCTTACCGACGAGAATTCGGCCAGCGCCACAGAAATACTCTTATGCGCCTTGAAAAATTCCCGTTCCGATACCTATATTATCGGGGAAAACAGCTACGGCAAGGGTATTGGTCAATACTACTTATCTACACTCCTGGACGGAATCACCGGAATTACCGCTCTTAAATTCTACAATAAAGACGGTATTTCTTATGACGGTATTGGTATCGCGCCGGATGAGGAATGCGATCCCTACGCCGCCCTGGAACGGGCAATTGAGTTCGCTGTCAAGTACGTCTCATCGCTGCCGGCAAGCCGAAATTATCTCCGGGCGGCCGTATCGAGGGCCGAGGTCCAGGCAATGAACGAGGCATTTCTTGAGCGGCGTGTTACCGCCGATGAGGCCGGAGGGGCCTGGAAGTTCTTAGACCTGCGCTAAGGCGGAGATGAACCGCACACCGAGTTATAACGCGCTCATCCTCCGCGCACGCCCTTCCGGGGAATCGAACCGGGAGATTACACTGTTCACCGCCGAAGAGGGCCTTTTGCGGGCTACGGTCTTCGGGGGCCCCAAGAGCAGGCTCCGCGCCTACGCCGCCCCCTACCACCAGGGCACGGTTTGGCTTTACCGGGACCCGGTAAAAGATTCCCTAAAAGTAACCGATTTTGACGTGCTATCCTGGAGGCCGGGCATCAGGGAGGACTACGACCGCACCATGGCTGCGGCGGCTGTCGCGGAAACGATACTCGCCTCCCACGGGGGCGGAACCGAGCGCACGCCGGCCCTCGCGCTTGCGGGTGATACGCTTGATGCCCTGGAAACCGGCAACGGAGAGGGCTGCCGCCGCCTGGTGATTCAGTTCCTGTGGAACTGGGCCGGCATACTCGGCTGCCGCCCCGATCTGCGCCGCTGCGCCTCCTGCGGGAAGGTCTTTACCGAAGCGGAGGCGGCAGCAACACTGTGGTATTCCAGGCGGGAAGGTTCATGTTTCTGCCCGTCATGTTCGGGTTTAGGGGAAGACATCCGCGGCCTGGTGCGGGCGGACCTCGCCGCTGAATTCCTCCCCGCGGGCCCCGGCGCCCGGCGCTGGCTCTTTACGGCGGAAAACCTTAAACCCAGCCATATCAGCCGTGTGGGCATGGACAGAATTTCGCAGGGAGAGGCGCGGGCCCTTTGCACCGCTATTTTAAGCGCCGCTTTGGGAAAGGCCCTTTCCTGCTGGGCGTGGTAAGGGGAGACTCATCTTCCGGCACATGGGAATGTTTTTAATCGCGAACCACACGCCCTACAGCAATTCGCAATTCAACCACGAACCTCACGAACACCACGAACGAAGCCGATAAAAAGCGCAGATTTTGAACTATTTAGAGTTTGTCCATAATGTATACATATTATGGACAAACTTCCTTCAAAACCGCATTTTGCACACCGTTTTGGTACAAAACGTGAGCAAATACAGGTGTCGTCTATAAAGTAACCGACTTTATAGACAGACACTATTTAGCCGTTATAGGGCTAAAATTAGGTCTTATTGTCAATTTTCACGGCTCTCCTAAACTGAAATTGTGAGAATTGTACGTTAATTTGTTAGTGTGGTTGCGGACCAGAGGTCCGGTGTGGTTCGTGGTTAATCTTCTAATTGCGAATTCCTGCACGCCCTATAAAACCACTTGAAAAAGATTAAGAACGATAATAAAGTACAAGTAGTAACTATTCAGTCGATCGTATGCGAGTAACGGCTTAGTGGGGGTAGCTCGAAAAAAACAAGAGTTTTTTTCGAGCGGAGGGGGTGTAAACCCCTTCGTTCAATAAAAATACCCTATAAAAACCCACTTTGTTGGGTTTTTATAGGAGGGGTAGCGGCTTGCCGCTACCCGGCTGAATAGTTACTAGAAATATAGGAGTTTTTTATGGGAAATTCGGTACAAATAGATAAAATTATATCTGAAGTCAATGGTCTCGGGGAGAAAGATAAAATTGTACTGTTTCACAAAATTGAAGAAATATTTGGTACTTTCGAAGATGAAGATGTTTCGCTAGAATCAGCCTTTGGATTATGGAAAGACCGTAATATTACGGCAGAATCGATAAGGCAGAAAGCATGGAAACAAAATTAAATTATTTATTAGATACTTGTATACTCATTGATTATTTGCGTGGAAATCAGGGTGTTTATGATATTTTAGTAAATGATAATACTATAAAATTATCAATGTCAACAATAACATTAATGGAATTGGTGATAGGTGCGTTAAATAACCGAGAAGTAAATTATATTATAAAAGCCTTTAAAAAAATAGCCATTATTTATATAAATGAAGAAATATCAAAATTGGCACAAGATCTTATAATAAGATATTCAAAGAGTCATAATTTGCATATTAATGACGCTTTAATTGCGGCAACCGCATTGAGAAATGATATGGAATTAATAACGCATAATGTTTCTGATTTTCAATATATTCCGAATGTTGTGTTACATAAAATATAAGGAACACTATTCACCGTGGCTTTGTCCGGCCACGCTGACTTCCCGCACCAGTACGCTGGGGGAGTTGACATTGCCTTTGAACTCAAGGTCCGAGGCGACGGCGGTGATGTCTTTGAGCAGGGTAAAGAAGTTACCCGCTATGGTGATCTGTTCCACGGCGCGTGTTTTTTTGCCGCCCCGGACCAGGAAGCCCTCGGCGGAAAGCGAGAAATCGCCTGATACGGAGTTTGCCCCGGAATGGAGGCCCTCAAGGCCGGTGATGATGAGGCCGTCGCCCATTTGGGTGACAAGCGTGTCCCGGCTTGTGGTTCCGGGGGCAAGGTAGAAGTTGGCGGGGGCGATGCCGACGGCCGCCTTGAACGAGGATTTAAAGCCGTTGCCCGTGGGCTCGACGCCGTCTTTTTTTGCGGTCTTGCGGTTGTGCAGGTAGGTTTTGAGGAGGCCGTTTTCGACGACGGCTTTGTTTTTCGCCGCCACCCCTTCGCCGTCAAAGATCGCGCTGCCGCTCAGGTGGTCCAGCAGGGGATCGTCGCGGATGGTTACGATGCCGGCGGCGATTTTACTGTTGAGCTTGTCTTTTAAAAGGGAGAAGCCCTTCTGCACTTCTTCCGCGCTGAAGATCTTCGCAAAGGTTTCGAGGATATTCCCCATGGCGTTTCTGTCAAAGATCGCTTTATACATACCGGTCGGTATACTCTTTGCTCCTAAATACGAGAGGGCTTCTTTTGCGGTGTCCCGGCCGAATCCTTCCGCGTCAAAAGCGCGGAGTCCCTTTCCCATCCATGTTTCCCCGTAGGTTTTTACCTGCCCGTCTTCGCCCTGAACACGTGGCCAGGAATAGACGCCGGCGATATTGCTCCGCTCGCAAACGCTTAAGCCCAAGGTGTTGGCGATATAGCGCTCGCACTCCCCGGTTTCGACGCCGCAGTAGTCCACCGCCGCCACCCGCTTGTCGAAATTTTTGGCGGCCTTTTCCATTTTTAAGGCCAGGGCGATTTTTTCTTCAGGCGTGACCTTTTCAAGCGATTCGTCGTAGAGTTTTACAGCGGGGTAGGAAGATGAACCGGCGTAGAGGTCCTCCACGTCAGAATCCTCGATGATCTCGGCGTTCCCGGCAGCGTTGTCTAACAGAAAAGAAATTGCGTCATCGCCGATCCGCTCGGTAAAGGCATAACCCATCTTGCCCTTCCAGGTTCCCCGGAACGAAAGCCCTGTATCGCCTGAATTTTTGTATTCGCGGATTTCCCCTTCAAAAACCTTTACCGAAAACGAAGAACCGTTAACGTAGTATATCTCGCAATCCGTAAAACCTTTTTGTTTTGCCGCCGCAAACAGTTTATCCTTAAACTGTTCTATTTTATTTTCGTTTTTATTTTGATTTTGATTTTGATTTTGATTTTTATCGTGCGCCATTATTCGCTCCTCCCGCCGACGATCAGCTCTTTTAC
>JAITNM010000068.1 GCA_031290475.1 Treponema sp.
TTGGGTCTTTGAAAAAATATTTGGCATAGATCGTTTCTCTCTGGAAGCGGAACTGCTGGACGAACGCTCTCTGGGCAACCTTTACCATGAAATACTCAGAGAATTCTTTTCCCGTATCAAGGAACAAGACGGGGTTTTCAATCCCGATCAAGTTGCCAATTACCGGACCTGGATTCGGGAATGCGTCCACGAGGCGGCCCTGCATTATCCGGCGTTTCGGGGTCCCCTGGCGGCGCCTCTCATCATCGCCCAGGAAAAAGCGATGTCCAAAAGACTGATCCGGCTGCTGGAAATGGAAATTCTGTATTTTCCGGGATACGGGATTTCCGGGTTGGAGCAGAAAATGGAACTCCTTATCAAGCTGGAAAATGGATCGGCGCTCCTCAATGGAAAGATAGACCGTGTTTCTCTCAGCCCTGACGGAGATCCTATTATCATTGATTATAAAACCGGCGGCTTCCCTACCAAGCTGGAATGTACCTTCGATGAGGAAAAAGGACTTGTGGAATTCCAGATCCCCCTGTATATACGTCTATACGAAGGGCTGCATACGAACGTACGGGTAGAAGGCGCCTTCTACATCAGTATCAATCGCAATGACCTTGGCGCCATAGTAGGAAAACCCGGAAGCAAACAAGGTCATACCAGGGATGAGTACCAGCCGAGTCTGGACGTGCTTGACAATTACATCGAAGAATTTGCCCGAAATCTGGGTTCACTGCATTTCATTCCAGACGACACACAGTTAGGCCGTTGTTCTGAATGTAGTTACAGGAACATATGCCGCTCCTCTTACAACCTGAATACCCATAAGGGGGTCAGGGTATGAATATTGACAAATTACTGAAAGGGCTTGATCCGGATCAAGTGGATGCGGTCAAGGCTGACTACAATGCGGTAGTAAGCGCCGGCGCGGGTTCCGGAAAGACCAAGGTTCTTGCCTCCCGTTTTGCATGGCTTGTAATGAAACGAAACCTCAAAGCGGAAAACATCCTTACCCTCACCTTTACCAACAAAACTGCCAACGAAATGTATGACCGTATTTACCGGCAGCTTCTGGAGTACCAGGATAATGAACAGGCCCGGGGCGCAATCAATGATTTTTATAAAGCCAATATCTCAACTCTGGATTCCTTCTGCTCATCGGTCGCCCGCATGGCCGCCAGGCATTACGGGATAAGCCCGGACTTCACCATCGACAATGAGGGCGTGCGGGAACTGGCAGTGAACGAAAGCCTCCCCTTTGTACTGGAACACCGGCAGGACCCTGCTCTCAGAATGTTAATGGCGGATAAAAAAATCCGCACTGTTGCAGAGGAACTTTTTGCGGATACCATGGTAGTATACAGTCCCATATCCAACCCCCTGGACTTTGAGCAGTATAAACATACTCAGGGCTCAGCCATACTGGATAAGTGGGACGTATGTCTTGCCAAGGTTACGGAGCTGGCCGAAGGGATACTCGGGGAGCTGGATCGATTGGGGTCTCCTTCGGGAAGCTCCTACAAGGATCTGATGAAATACCGGGGAAAACATTGTCCCCCCGTACCTGATATGCGGGCACTGATGCAGGCTCTGGGTTATTTGGGGCCCCCGGCTGATTCAGCTGATGACATAAAACATGAAGCCGCTTCTTTCTTCAAATTTCTCAACGGATTCCGCGGAATACGTACGATCAATAAAAATTCCGCCGATCTGGCCTTCGTCAAAGAAATGCACGATGAATTGAGAAGAGGGATTCTGGATGAGCTGGAAACTATCGCGGCCTTCATACTTCAGGCGGATATTATCGCCGGAGTATTCTCCCTGCTGGAAATATTTCAGAAACAGTTTAACCAAAAAAAACGGGAAGCCGGTCTTTTAAGTTTCAGAGATGTGGCGTATCTCGCGGTGGACGCGTTAAAAAAACACGAGGATATCAGGGCTGTTTATAAAGACAATATCGGGGCTGTAATGATCGATGAATTCCAGGACAATAACAGCCTTCAGCGGGATCTCATCTTTCTTATCGCGGAAAAACCGGATTGCCATAATAAAGAAGTTCCCCCGGTGAAAGATCTCTCTTCCGGTAAATTGTTTTTTGTAGGGGACGAAAAACAATCCATCTACCGTTTCCGCGGCGCCGATGTCTCGGTATTCAGAAAACTTGCCAAAGATTTAAAAGGCGGTTCGTCTGGCGGCGCCATCTCCCTTTCCCACAATTACCGTTCGGTCCCTGCTTTGATCAATACCTTTAACTGGATCTTCGGCGGCCTCCCGCCAGATTCCGGCCTTCCCGCGCTTCCCGGCGCCGGCGTTTTCCTTCCCGAAGATGAGGCCGCTCCCTACGAAGCCGTCTATGCCCGGATCTATCCCCAGGAGAAACAGGCAGGGGCCGCCAACACCGGTGCGCCAGGGGGGCCCGCGGCTTTCTTTTGTTTTCTTGACCGGGATGAACTGCCTGTGGATGATCCCTTTGCCCTTAGCGTTTATGAAACAGAAGCCGTCTTTATCGCTCTAAAGATCCAGGAACTGATTCAAAGCGGCATGGAGATAGAAGCCAGGGATGGTACAAGGCAAACGCTGGAATACCGGCACATTGCGGTGCTTCAACGTTCCTTGGCTCATCAAGCGGAGCTGGAGCGGCAGTTCCGCAGCTTCGGAATCCCCTACAGCGCCGATGATCCGGCGGGGCT
The DNA here is from genome assembly GCA_031290475.1 of Treponema sp. Taxonomy (GTDB): domain Bacteria; phylum Spirochaetota; class Spirochaetia; order Treponematales; family Breznakiellaceae; genus JAITNM01. The sequence continues at coordinate 2,676 of JAITNM010000068.1, forward strand.
CTTCAACGACGCTCCGGTGAATGATCTTTACGCTTTTCTCCGTCTCCTGGTCTATCCCGATGATCGGGGCGCTTATGCGGCAGTACTCCGCTCGCCTTTTACAGGCTTAAATGATTCGGTTTTGGCGTTCTGTATGCTGAATTATCAGGGCATACCCTTTGAGGAAATTCCCGGCGCGGAATTTTCCGGGATCGAGGAGAAACTGTATAAGCAGGCAGGGGATCTCTACCGGTCCCTGATTGAAGCTTCTCAGACGCTGGGAGTAACGGAAATTTTAAACCGGCTTTGGTATGATACAGGATACCGTTATGAAACCCTTTGGAATTCCCAAGCCCAGATCTACGGTGAACTTTTCGACTTTTTCTTTGAACTAGCCCGGCAATCTGATGAACGGGGCAGGACTCTGGCGGATTTTCTGGATTATTTTGATGAAATCATACAGAACAATGAACGGATCAAAGATCTGAATATCCCCATGGAGCGGACGCCGGGGGTCAGGCTTATGACGGTACATAAAAGTAAGGGCCTCGAATTTCCTGTAGTCTTTCTGTACGGAACCGGGAATTCCACGAAGGGCAGCATAAACGATAAGGAAATATTCTGGGACGAGCAATGGGGGATTACCCTGAACCTTCCCCAGGCGGAGGAGCTGTCCGGCAGCAGGGGCAATTACTTTTATAATTTGCAAAAAGAGGCGGATCTCGCCATGCAGACCGCAGAATTACGGCGGCTGCTCTATGTAGCCATGACCAGGGCTGAACACCGGCTCTACGTTACCGGGATTCTGCCGAAGCGGACCCAAAAGGAAGGGGAAAGCGCCAGTCTTGCGGAACGG
>JAITNM010000111.1 GCA_031290475.1 Treponema sp.
GCAAGGAAGAAAGCGAGGAACACTCCCATAAAGGCATCCATCATTATGGTCATGGAACCCAGGGCGGTCACATTCCGCACCTCCCCGTTCGCCGAACCATACATTACCGCCGCAAGACCAAGGAAGATACCGCTTACCAGGAAACAATACATGGTTACCCTGTTGACATTAAGTCCCGCCGCTCCCGCCACCTGTGAATTTGAACCAAGAGCCCGCAGGTTATGGCCGAAGGCTGTTTTATTGTAGATGATATAAAACACGGCAAATACAACGATCAGCACCACAAAGCACCAGGGCTCCCGGGCAAGAAAGGTATCCCGGCGTGGAACAATAACTCCGCTTTGAAAAAATATACGGGGTACCGATTCGAAGATCAGCACCATTCCGATGGTTAGAACAATTGCCGGGACATGCAGAATATTAAAGAGGGCCCCGGTTATAAATGACAGTAATAATGCGAGGATGATACAGAATATAATAAGGCCGGGGAGTCCCAGGCCAAGCATATTCACCAGGTTACCGCCCATGACAAGCGAGCACAACACTACGCCGCCCGCCGCAAAGTTCATAACCCCCAAAGTCATATTCAATACCAATGCCCAACAGATAATGGTCGGCATTACGGTTTGGCGTAATATAACCAGGATTGTCCGGGAATTAACGATCCGTCCCCTGGTCAGGACCGCAATTACCACATATACAAGCAAGGGCAGCAGCAATGACTTGCCTGCATTGATAAGAAATTTTGTAACTTTGTTTTCCATGCATCATCCCCCTGATTCGCAGAACAACATACCCCGGCCGCTCTGCGGCGGGGTTGTTGATTACTGAATAGTATCCTTATGCCGCTCTTCAATATCGGCTATGGAATACGAGTCGGCTAAGCGCTTAAAGTAATTGAAATCCACCTCGGGGTTGAAAGCGTGGATCATGTTACCCACTTCACCAACCGAATATACCGGAATGCGGCTGTCCACATACTTTACGTAGGTTTCATATTCTTTGAAGCTTCCCACGTTGAGGAAGGGCCGCAGAAGGGTTTTTGTCGTATCCGGGATGATCCGGGTTTTATCGGCCAGATAGTTGTAGAGGACCGCAAAGCCGATCATGGTAGTTCCGTATTGTCCGCCGGCAATCCAGGTAAGGTCGCCGGACTGGAAGAACTCGCCGGCGCTGGGGGAAATATCAATGGAAGCGTACTTGACCTTGCCGGTCAATCCGTTGGTCTGGAGGGTTTGCAGGATCTGCTCACTGGCGGCGCTGGTAAACACTCCGTCAAGTTCGGGATAGGTGGCCGCCCAGGATTCAATCGCCTGGGCAAAATTTGAGCTGTAATCATCCGCAATCAGCTTGGTATCGGAATGTTCTTTAACAAAGTTGAGGGCCGCTTCCACCCGCAGATCGTGGGAGCGTGAGAACCCCTTGGTTACCCCGGCAACACCGAAGTTCCGGGCGCCGGCATTGTACAGGGCCTGCATGGCATTGTAAGCGGTTTGATAGTCATTTTCCGATACCGCGCCGAGGTAGTTGTCATAGGCCGCCACTTCCCTTGCCTGATCGTCACTGATAGGTTCGATTTGGATAGTTACAAAGGGAATATTACCGTACCGTTTACAGGCATCAATGATCGCCGGGCTGCAGGCCACCGCGATAATCCCGTCAACGCCGCCCTGGAGCGCCCCCTCAACCGTGGCGAGGATCCCTTCGATGCTGGGGCTCTGGAATTCGTAGAATACCGGTTCAATGTTAAACCCGTCGGCAAGGTAGGATATGGAATTCTTCATCTGGGTACCAAGTTTGTCCGTAAAGGTGTAGTACATCACCCCGATTTTTCTGCGGGGCAATCCTTCCTTGAGGGGACCTGACCAACCGGTATCAAAATCCTCTCTGGCTGCCCCAATTGTGGATTGGCCTGAAGATTTTCCTTGGCAGGCAATCAAAACCATTGATGCCGCCAGAACCACTGCGAAAACCGCCAAGAATCTTTTTGCTTGTTTCATAATACAACTCCTTATAAAACTTATGTCATGGTACTTTATACCATGCTGCCAGTGTTAATCCGGTGGAACCTCGGTCAACATCGTTGACCTCGCGGTTGGTTCCGGAATCAATCCTGATTACTAAAACTATTTTCTGCTCCGATCATATGAAAGGCCTACGATGGCGATGAACAATGCGCCTTTCACACCGTTGACCAGATTGACATCCAGCCCCCAGAGGGCAAGCCCGTTGGTGAGGATCGAAACGGTAATAGCGCCGATTACCGCCGCATGAAGCCTCGCCTTATCTCCTCCGGCGAAGGGGAAACCACCAAGCGCGATGGCGGTCATAATGTTGAATTCCAAGCCGCTTCCCGACTGAGCCGAAACCGAAGCAACCCTGAAAATGGAAAAAAAGGATGCAACGCCTATACAGATCCCCAAAAAGAGGAAGGCGACGAATATATTCGGAGAGATGGAAATCCCCGCTTGTTTTGTGGTATTCTGGTTACCCCCGATGGCCCGCTGGTTCTTGCCGATTGCGGTATAATTAAAGAGATAAAATCCAACAACAAATAACAGGAGCAGTACTCCCGCTTTCAAGCCTGTGTTATTCAAATGCGCATAATCACTGTAAGTCAAAAGGATTTCCTTATTTGCCAGGACCGTATTCAAAATACCCGTACAGATCGAACGGATACACAGAGAACATACGAACACCGGCACCCTGAATACCAGGGAAAGCCCTCCAACCAGCCCCATACAGACCATGCTGGTCAAAATACAGGATAAAACCGCCAGCCATACCGGCGTCTTGAGGTTCGCCAGCAGTAACCCCATCACCAGTTGGGCGACTCCGGAAACGGTTCCCATGGAGAAATCCATACCTCCATGGGCATACACAAAGGCCGCGCCCACTGCCACCAGGACCAGCATGAAACTCTGGTTAATGAGGTTTTCCAGATTCGCCGATGAGAGAAGCCTTCCACCGGTTACCGCCACAAAAAAGGTAAAGATAAATACGAGACCGGCAAAGGGAAGAATCGCTTCGATGACGGTACGCTGTTTTGCCTTTTTGTCGAGTTCCTGTTGTATCGCCAAATTTTTGTCAGTTGCTTTGAGACTTACCGTTGCTTCCATATCCACCTTCCCCTATATGATATATTCGATAACGTCTTTCTCCGCCAATTCAGCGCTCCGCATCAGTTCTTTTTGCACTTCTCCATCCTTGAGAATAAGCATCCGGTCACTCATGCCGATGAGTTCCAGTAATTCTTCGGAGATCATGATGATGGCCTTCCCCGCTTTCTTGAGTTCCGTCATCAGCCGGTACATATCCGCCTTAACCCCCACGTCGATGCCCCGGGTCGGGCAGTCCAGGATCATGATGTCGCTTTCCTTGGCGAGCCACTTGGAAAAAACCACCTTCTGCTTGTTGCCCCCGGAAAGCTCCGTGCAGGCCTGCTTTTCGTTACGGCACTTAATGCTCATGGTTTTGATCTGTTCCCGGGCAGCCTTCTTCTCCGCCCCCGGGGGAATAAAGACGCCGCCTGTGGTCAGGTTCTTGAGGGAGGGAAGCACGATGTTACTTTTAATGCTGGCATCCAGGATAATCGCCTCCTTGTCCCGGTCCTTTGAAACATAGGCCATGCGGTTCCGTACCGCCGCCGCCGTCCCGGTAATACGGATTCCCTGGAGGGGCAGTTCCACATAGCCGGTAATCGGCTTTTCGATGCCGAAGAGGACCCGGCCCAGCTCGTGCATCCCACAGTTCGAGAGCCCGCCCAGGCCCAAAATTTCCCCCCGGTGGAGTTCCAGGTCGATGTTTTCAAAGTAGGGCGAGAGGCTCAACTGATGGGCGCGGAGCGCCACCTCGCCACTACTTCTGCCGTCGTAATCCGCCCGATAGTAACTGCCGGAAAGTTCCCGGCCCACCATCATCTTTCGCATTTGTTCGATGGACATATGTTCCTTGTCCAGGGTTCCGATGATCACCCCGTCCCGAAGCACCGTGCTGGAGTTGCAAACCCGCACGAGTTCGTCCAGATCGTGGGAGATGAACAGCACGGCCTTATGCTCCCGGTACATGCGCTCGATCAAGTTATAGATGATAGTACGCCCCTTCTGGGCCAGGGCAGTGGTGGTTTCGTCGATGATCAGAAGCTCCGGTTTGCTGACCATGGCCCGGGCGATCTCCACGATCTTCCGGTCCTCAAAATTGAGCTGATCTATCATCATCGACCCGGTTATATCCGGGGCGCCGATGTCCGCGAGGATCGC
>JAITNM010000132.1 GCA_031290475.1 Treponema sp.
TCAAGAATACCGCAAAACGCGGGAAAAAGAAAGGCAACGCGGGGATGTCAGACACCTTGGGGTCTGAAGACACCTTGGGGTCTGAAGACACCGGTTGTGTCGAGAACGAGGAGGAATAATGAGCGGTAACGGGCGGGATACGGATTTGTATTCTATTTTGCTGCGGTATGCGTATGAGAAGCAGACCCCGCTCGTCGGCGTTAACGGGTTTATTACGTACCTGGAAAGGAACGCCCGGCGGATACCGGAATGGCGGCGCTGGACGGATGAAAAGGGCCGCGGGGTTTTTGAAGAACTTCTGGTTCTGGCGGGTACGGACAAATGCCGGTTCCGGAAAACCCGCGGCGAATCCCCCCAGGTGTTTTTGAGCGATTTTTACGCGGAACCGGTGAGGCAGGCCTACGCGGCGGCGGCGGAAGACGGCGTGCTTCCCTTTCCGGATGAAGCTTCTTTTTCGCTTGCCATACCGGAAGAATACCAGCGGGTTCTGGCCATGGGCGCGGATTTTGCCGCGTATCTTGATGAAAGCCAGTCGTCAAAGACGCCGGCGCCCGGGGCGCTGGTATTGAAGCTCGTCTTTCCCGGTAACCTGGGGAATACCTATGTTCTTCCGGATATGATACCCGGCGAACTCCTTGACGCGGCCCTGGAGAAGGTGAGCGCTTTTCTGCGGGACCAGTCTAACGGCGCGTACTTTCTGAACAAACTGTTTTTTTTATGTAAGGGCAAGGGGCCGGTGTTACGGCAATACATGGAGCGCTTGCTGGCGGATCCTATGGAGGCCCGGAACAGCATACAGGAACCGGGGGAGTTTTCCTATCTGTTCTGGTTCTATCTCTGCAACGCGCTCTACAGCGATTTACAGTCCAAGAGCAAATGGCTGCCGGAAGAAAGCGCCGTTTTGCAGGGGGCGGGCCTTGTCGCGGTGTTTAGTAATTATTACCGGCAAAATACCAAAAACGGCACGGAAGCCGAAGGGGCCTTCAGGGCCCTGGAAGGCTGTCTTGAGAGAGCCCCTTTTATATTTTCCATGAACGACATAACGGGGTTTACCGGTTTAGACGGCCGCCCGCTTCTGGGACAATACACGGTCTCGGAATTGGAAGACTACCTGAACGCCCAAACGAAAGAGAGCGGGGACGGGAAACTGCCGGACCTGCTCGTTATTAACGTTCCCCCGGGGGGAGAAACACGGTTTGTGAGGAAATCCCGGCTGCTCCCCCTCTGCATCCGGTTTCTGGTGGGAACGCGGGGGACGGTGCGGAACGCGGTCCTGGAACACTGGACAGCGCTGCGCAGGGAGTTTAAGAGCGAACCGGCGATGGAAGCGGACGGGGAGTTTGAAAAGCTGCTGCAGCAGGAAATCCGCAAAATAGACCCCGAGCTGGCCTCCCTGCCGGAAACCCCTGTTTTCCGCCTGGTCTATAGGGAAGTGGAAGAGGCCAAGCCCATTCCGGAGGCGCACCCCTTGTTTTACCCGAACGGGACTCCGCGGCCCCTGGAGACGGTGCTCCGGATAACGCGGAAGGACACGCTGACGGATATAAAAAACACGCTTCCTTTCTGGTATAGCGTGCCCCTGATAGTGGTTATCGCGAGGCTTTTCAAAAAGAGCGGAAAGCGGCGGCAGGGAACGGAAGGGTCCGTCCGCGAAGAAGGCGCGCCGGGGCAGGGCGGGCGGTTTGAGAACAGGGGGCATCTCAAGGGGGACAGCCGTTATGCGCTGCGCGCGCAAAAATGACGGCTTTAGGGAAACAGATGAGCGGGGCTTGTTATGCGTAACCGGTTAAATATCCGCGGAACTATTCAACTTGGAATGTTGGAGGAAAAGATGATACTGTCCAAGTACCAGGAACCCATTACGCAGGAGCGGGTTATTTTGGTTATTGACGACTCTGTAGAATACCTGCTGGTCTGCAAGCACATTTTAGAACATTACTACGATTTGGCTATAGCAAAATCCGGGGAGGACGCCCTCCACATTCTGGAAGAGCGGCCGGTGGATCTGATCCTTCTGGATGTTGAAATGCCCGGAATGTCCGGGATTGAACTGTTCAATATACTGAAGGCCAGCCCGCTGTACTGTACGATACCGGTCATATTTGTGAGTTCCCACCACGATTCCGAGATAATCAATCAAGCGGGAAAGCTTGGCGCGAAGGGTTATATTATAAAACCATTTACCGAAGAAAATATTTTTTCCCGGATCATTCCGGTCTTTAATTATTCGCCGGGGCAAATGGCGAGTGTCGATTTAACCATAAAGCTCGCCGGTATTGAAAGCTCTTTATTGAGAGAGTTCAAAAAAGAAAAAAAAGAAGACAGCGAAGATGAAGACAAATACAAATACATATCCTTTGAAGAGAAGCATCAGGACGCGTTCGACATATTCGCGAGGTTAAGGGAAAAGAACAAATACAACGCCCGGATCAAGATGGAGATCGAACGGATATACATGCTCGTAAAGAATAAAGACACGCATCAGGCCTTGGCGAGGATAAATAGATTTGTCGACGATCTGGGCGTCAAAAAACTGGCGGATGCGGCTATGCCGCAAGAGGCCAAGAATGAGGAGGAGGCGCCGGGAAGAGAAAGGAGAGCAGAGGAAGGGGCGGCCCTTCGGGAAGGGGAGGAGGCGTCCGTCCCGGCTGGTGAACCGGTTGTGGAACCGGCGGCGGAGGCGAAGGTGGAACCGGTTGCGGAACCGGTGAAGACGAAGACGAAGGCGAGGGCAAAAGCGAAGGCGAAGGCGAAGGTAAAAGCGAAGGCGAAGACGGAACCGGCGGCGATATCCCTCAAAACTTACTTAAATATTAAGCCCCTGGTGAAGCCGGGCGGAGCGGGCAGCGGTGGAGACGCTTAACGATACTATGAAAAAGGATCGTCTCTTGAAGGTGGCGCCATTCTCATTTTTGAGCGGCTTGTTCAATTTCCTCTTTGGAAACAGCAGCCCGGAAGCGATCCGGAAACGCGCTATGAGAGCAATCGTAAAACGGATACGATCCAGCCAGTACAGCCTGTTCTACCGGAGCGAAACCAAAGAGCTAACCCCCGCCTGCGGAAAATTCTTCTACAATATTTATAAAGCCGTGTACCTTGCCCAGACAAGTATGCCGGATCTTTTACGGTCCGCCGCCTTGAGAACGGCGATCATTGAAGAGTTTCTGGACCAGGAAATTCTGGAAGGGTTCAACGGTTTCTCCGCGGAAAAGATCGCGGAACGGGCCAAGGGCGCGTCTTCCCAGGCTTTGACAGAAGAACTGCGGCGCGAATTTGACGCTCTTTCAGGCGCAACCGATAAGGCCGCCGGGGTACAAATCGAAACCAGCTATAACATGATCCTGGCCCTGGGCCAATTCGTTTCTTTCGATTTTTATACCCTGCTCAAGAGATTCGGTTTCAGGGAACGGGGCAATAATTTTCGCGTCACCCCGCAATTTGAGTTTATCAACGCGGAGCCGGTCATCGGCTTGCTCCAGGATTTTGTAGAGTACGGCGCCGCGATAGACCCCGCGCAGGATTGGAAGCGGGTCCTTAAACTGCTTAAAGCCGCCCGGAACGGCAGCGATGTGATGAGCGTGGAGCAGTGGTATAAGGTACTGTACCAGCTCCGGGAAGTTCTGCGGAATGATATTTTGATACTCATCATTCAGCATGCGGGCGGGGAACATGACTGGACCATGGCCCCCCAGATCCCCGCCGGGGCGGCGATATTTTCCGGCTGGCTGGACGTTAAGCGGAAGACGATGGAAGGGGCGATAACCAAGCTCGTCACTTCCCAATGGACCCACAAGATTGGGGATCTGAAACAGGCCGTCTTCGGCAATGTTGTGGTGAATCCCCTGAAATACTACAACGAAAACACCTCCGCCCTGTTTACCGCCAAGGGTTTCGGGGGGTTTACCTACACGAAGGGGCTTGCGTACCTCTCGACCTTCCTGCGGGAGGTATTTATGAAGGAGGTGCAGGAATTCTGCGATTTTTTGACCATCCAGGCGCGGTGGATTCCGTCGCCACTGCCCTTTTCCGAAGCGAGCCATCCCATACAGGCCTTTATAAAGGAACTGGATAATTTTGACGAATCCCTGAATAACGACGGCACGAACGGCTCCCGGCTGTTTAAAGCGCTGGTCGGCTTTGGATGGGACCGGTCCCGGGGGAAGGGCGTCAAGGAACTGCTTTTGACAATCAACAACGAGGCCATGACGCTGCTGACGCGAACCGCCAACGCCGTTGCCACCCTGGCAAATTATGTGGAAGCCGCAAAGAGCGATTACTTCCAGGAACCCCACGCGCTCATCGCGAACTGGCGCGAGCTTGGGGCGGCTTCCCACCGGAACATGGCCGACTGGCTGAAGGGTATCTCGGATAAACTTGAGAAGTTTATTGAGCTGTCCCGGCTTTTTATAGAACGTTAAGGAAACGGTATGAGCCAAACAGTAATTCAGATAATAAGTTTCGCCGGCCTGCTGTTTAGCGTGATACTTTTCGCCCTGGCCCTGCGGAACTGGGGGCAGCCCCACATGCCATACCTGGCCGCCATTACCGCCGTATCCTTTCTGAACAGCCTGGGGTATTATCTGGAGATAACGTCGGTAACCCTGGACGCGGTGATGATCGCCTACAAGGTGCAGTATTGCTCGGGCAACTACATGGGCGTTCTGGCGTTCCTGTTCAGCATGGATTACGCGGACCGGCCTGTCCGTAATCCGCCGCTTTGGCTCGGCCTTTTTATCCACCCGTTTTTTGTCAACATGCTGGTGCTCATTGATCCGTCCCTGTATGCGGGAAACATCACGCTGGTACCGGTGGGAGATTTCCCGCGCTTAAGTTTTGATATTACGCCGTACTATATCGCGAATTTCATCTATAATTTCGGCCTGAGCACCGCGGGCGCCCTTATTATCATCGCGATATTCAGCTATACCAACCGGAAAGGAATAATACACCGGATCGTCTTTTCCGCCCTCATATTTCTGCCCACCACCCCCAAGATCCTGTGGTGGATGGGGCTGTTTCCGGAATTCGATTTCTCGTATTTAAGTTATACGGTTATGCTGGTAACGATATATTGGTGCGTCATGCGTACCAAAGAAGCGGAATGGCGCGGCCTTGGCAGAAACGTGGTGATAACCAATTCCCCCAACGCGATAATAACCGTTAATAAAGATAAATTTATTATTGACGTGAACCGTAAGTTCCGCGAATACTTTCCCTCCTTTTCCTGTACCGAAAACATCACGTCCTTTTCCGGTTTTATCGAATACCTTAAGAGCTGGGCGGTAAACGCGCTTCCCCCGGATCTGTTTGAAGTTCTGTTTGAGAATCTTGACACCAATATGCTGGATGTGGACCATGGCGAATTCCCAGGTGAATTCACCAGAACCGCAAACCTTTACCATGATATGGCAGCGGCACGTATCGAAAAACAAACTGTTTGGCCAGACCTTTATATTCAGCGACGTGAGCGCCTACCGCGCCATGACAAAGGAGCTTGCCCAAACGCAAAACGCGAATGCCGCCAAAAGCCGGTTCCTCGCGTCCATGAGCCACGAAATACGCACCCCCATGAACGCGATTATCGGCATGAGCGATCTTATGCGCAAAGATAACCTGGATGAGCGGCAAAAGAGTTTTTTCGATGACATAAAAAGTATGTCCCATGCACTGTTGCAGATCATTAACGACATCCTTGATTTTTCCAAGATTGAAAGCGGCAAGATGGAACTTGCGCCGGTTCATTTTAACCTGACTGAACTGTTCGACAGTGTTTGTTCCTTCAGCCGATTTATGGCGGAACAAAAGGGACTGGAATTCAGCTGTTGTCTTGATGATAAGGCGCCGCGGATTGTGTACGGGAATGATCTGCGGATCAGGCAGATACTCACGAATATCCTCAGTAACGCTGTCAAGTACACGCAGGAAGGCTTTGTTGATTTTACGGTAACCTGGGGGAATAAAGACGGCGCGGACTATACCGTCTTCATCGTGGAAGATTCGGGGGAGGGCATAAAAAAAGAGAATTTCTCGAAATTGTTTGACTGGTACGAACAGCTTGACGTTCCCAAGAACCGGGCCATCAATGGTACAGGGCTGGGGCTTCCCATCACGAAACGCTTTACGGATATGATGAACGGGCGCATTGAGATAGAAAGCGAATACGGCAGGGGTTCGGTGTTCACCGTGTATCTGCCGCTTGAGAGGGGCGAGGCGGATAAAATAGAAAAAGCGGCGCTCAGCGGCAATGTTGTCGCCACGGGGGATATACAGGCTCTTGTGGTTGACGATAACGCCATCAATCTTAAAGTGGCGCTTGCCTATCTTGCGGCGCATAATATCCGCGCCGATGCCGTAACGGGCGGTAAGGAAGCCCTGGAAAAAATTAAGGACAGGCGATACGACATTATTTTCATGGATCACATGATGCCCGAAATGGACGGGCTTGAAACAACGGCCTGTATCCGAATGGGGGATGACGCCTGGTATCAAACCGTTCCCATAATCGCGCTCTCGGCGAATGCCGTCACCGGGGCGAAGGAGCTGTTTCTGGAAAGCGGCATGGACGATTTTATCTACAAGCCCATAGACGCGGGGGAACTCAACCGGCTTTTGGGCAAATGGCTGCCTGAAGACGCGGTAACGATCAAAGCCGCGGAGGAAAGCGGCGCGGGGTTTCCCGCGAAAACGGCGGCCGATGGCGCGGCCGGCGGCGGTCTTATCATTGAAAAGGCGGCGGGGCTTGGCAACGCCGGGAACGATGAACGCTTCTATTAGCTATCACTTCCAGGACGAGTTTGGTTACGCTCCCGATGAAATAAGCAAAATAGGGTATTATGACCGGGCCATAGAAAGCCCCCCTTCAAAATGGATAGATATTGTTCATCCCGATGATGCCGGGCGCATTATGCGGGACATAGAGGATTATGTTTCCGGAGTGTCCGCCAAGTATAAAAGCGAACTCCGGGTCCGCCATAAGAACGGAGAGTACCTGTGGGTGGTTAGTTCCGGACAGGCAATAAGCCGGAAAAACGGCAAGCCGTCCTACATGATCGGCGGCCTTTTTAATATTAACCATCTTAAACGGACCGAGAGCGCGAATACCGCCAAAAGCCTGTTCCTCGCTTCCATGAGCCACGAAATCAGGACGCCCATGAACAGCATTATCGGCATGAGCGATCTTATGCGGACGGACAATCTGGACGAGAAGCAGCGGGACTTTTTCGACGACATAAAAAAGATGTCCCGGACCCTCCTGCAAATTATCAACGATATTCTCGATTTTTCCAAAATTGAAAGCGGCAAGATGGAACTGGCGCCGGTTCATTTTAATCTGGCGGACCTGTTCGATAATGTCATGTCCCTGAACCGGTTTATGGCGGAGCGGAAGGGGCTGGAGTTCCGCTGCGGTTTTGATGACGAGGCGCCGCGGGTTGTCTATGGCGACGATGTGCGGATCAGGCAGATAATTACCAATATCCTGGGCAACGCCATAAAGTACACCCAGGAAGGCTTTGTGGATTTCCGGGTGAAACGGGTTGTCGAAAACGGCCGGGACTATACGGCTTTCATTGTGGAAGATACGGGCATTGGCATCAGGCGGGAGAATTTCTCAAAACTGTTTGACTGGTACGTACAGGCCGACGTCCCCAAAAACCGGGTTATCAGCGGTACCGGGCTCGGCCTTCCTATCTCGAAACGTTTTACCGATATGATGGACGGGCGCGTTGAAGTACAAAGCGAATACGGTAAAGGTTCAGTATTTACTGTTTTACTGCCGCTTGAGAAAGGCGACCCGGACAAAATAGAACGGACGGCGCTGGGCGCCCGTGTTATCGCCGGTGACGGCGTAAACGCCCTGGTTGTCGACGATAACGCTATCAATCTGAAAGTGGCGCTTGCTTATCTTGAGGGGCATAACATCCGCTCCGATACGGCCAACAGCGGCAGGGAAGCCCTGCAAAAAATCAGGGAGAAACAGTACGACATCATTTTTATGGATCACATGATGCCCGATATGGACGGCCTTGAAACGACGGCCCGTATCCGCGCATGGGAAGCTGAACAGCGTAACGAAAAACGACGGGAACCCCCAAAGGGGATTCCCATTATCGCCCTTTCCGCCAACGCCGTCACCGGGACGAAAGAGCTTTTTCTGGGAAGCGGCATGGATGATTTTCTGTACAAGCCCATTTAGGCGGAGGAACTCAACCGGCTGCTGGGAAAATGGCTGCCTGAAGGCGCGGTACGGTTCGAGGCCGCGGAGGGCAGGGAGGATTTGGCGGAAACCCCCGGGCGCCTGGGCAGAGCCCCGGGCGCCGCCCTGAGCGGAAACAACGGCGGTCTTACGATCGATCGCGCCGCGGGAATCGCGAACGCTATGAACGATGAAGCGTTGTACCGGTCGCTTTTAGCGGATTTTAAGCGCAGCCACGGTACGGACCTGCAAAAAATCAGGACGGCTCTGGCGGCGGCGGACTACCGGAGCGCGCGCCGGGCGGCCCACACCCTCAAAAGCACGGCGAACCTGATCGGCGCACGGATCCTCGGCGGCGCGGCCCTGGCGGCGGAAGAGGCAATAAAAGAGGGCGGCGGCATTCCCGCGCGGGATGTATGGGAAACACTGGAAAGGGAATTTGACGCCGTAATCGCCGAGCTTGGACCAATTATCAGCGACCCCCCGCCCAAGGCTTACGGAACAGGCAAGCTGGATCCGGCTAGGGCGTTCGCTTTTATACAGAAACTGAATTCCCTCCTCGCGTCCAGAAGCTCCGACAGTCTGAATTTGCGGGATGATATACGGGAAATACTCGGGCCGGCGGGGGAAGAGTGCGAAAAACTGATAGGCCTGATTGGGAATTTTGATTTTAAGGAAGCGGCGGAAACGCTCAGTCATATCAGGGAAAAGGCGGAGCGCCATAATGTTGTCAATTGAAGTTTGTACCAAAGAGGAGCATGGCGGATGTATTCTGTATTAGCGGTCGATGACGAAAAAGCGAATTTGCTTTTCTTAAAGCGGATTTTGTCGCCGGAATATATTGTGTATACGGTAAAATCCGGCGCGGAGGCGCTGGAGCTTCTCGTTAAAAACAAGCCGGACTTAATCCTTCTTGATATTGTCATGCCGGAGATGGACGGTTTTGAGGTGCTTGCCGAACTGAAAAGTTCCCCCGGGACGCGGGATATTCCGGTGATAATTATCACCGGGCTGAATGACCCCAACGACGAGGAAAAAGGCTTTAGCCTGGGCGCGAGCGATTATATTACCAAGCCCTTTAAGCCGGTGGTGATAAAGGCAAGGGTTGCGACGCAGATAAAGAACGCCGCCCTGATGTATATGATAACCGACGATCTTGTGCGGATGACTTCCATTGTGGAAGGGTCTCCCCAGTTTATGATGTACCTGGGGGCGGACGGGGCAATTGAGTACATGAATCCCGCGGCCGCCCTGAGTTCGGGGTATACCAAGGAAGAGCTCTCCCGGGGGGGCCTTCTTGCCCCGCTGCTCAAGGCGGACGATTTCCGCCGCCTGGACGAAGAATACCTTCCCGGCCTTTTGACCCGGTTCTCGGACGAAACGTCCGTTGGGGAAAAGCGGGGCGGCAAGGCGTCCTTTAGTTTTGAAACGCCGGTAACGTTGAAGAACGGGGAAGAGCGGTTCTTTTCTTTCTCGGTCTTTGCCGCGGTCCTGCACAACGGGGAAGCGGGTATCGGCATTACGGCGTGGGACGATACCGAACTTAAGCAAATGCAGCGGGAACTCGTCGTGGCAAAAGAACAGGCTGAATATTACAGCGTAATCGCGGAGAATTTATGAATTAAAAAAATAGCGCTCCCCATGCGGAGCCGGGAGCGCTGATGCCGGCTTTACAGTAGCACCGAGCGGGCGATAGTCTCCCCCTCTTTGGGGCCCTGGAGGAGGCCTATCAACGCCACCGCCCACGCCGCGGCGGTACCGGCCCCCCGGCTCGTGACGATGTTCCCGTCAATCACCACCCGTTCATCCGACCACTGAGCCCCCTTTACCTTGTCTTCCATACCGGGATAGCAGGTGAAGCGTTTTCCTTCCAGAATGCCGAGGGGGGCCAGCACCACCGCCGGAGCGGCGCAGATAGCCGCCACAATGCGGCCCGAGGCGGCCTGGGCTTTAAGCAGGGCGCCCAGGGCCGCGGATGCCGCCAGATTGCTTGCGCCGGGCATGCCGCCGGGGAGGAGCAGCGCGTCGTACGCCATATTCCCCGCAACCGCGCCGGAGAGGAGTGTATCCGCAATCACCGGTATATTGTGGGAACCCGTGGCGGTCCTTTCATTGCCGATAGAGACCGTCGTTACCTCCACGCCGGATCGGCGCAGATAATCAATGGGGGTGACGGCTTCCACCTCCTCAAAACCGTTTGCTAAAAAAACCAGCGCCTTCTTTGCCATGACTGCCTCCTGCTTATAATTATCTTTTAAATAGTATATACTGAAACACAGTATTTTTGGAACGGAGGCCTTATGTCCGATACAGCGCGGGATATCGCGGCCCGGGTACGGGTTTTGCGGGAAATTGAGGAAATATCCGTGGAGACCCTGGCCCAGGAACTGGGTTTTGATCCCGCGGAATACAATAACTGGGAGTCCGGAAAAACGGAATTCCCCATCGGTTCCCTGGTGGAGATCGCCGGCCGGTTTAATGTGGACCTTACGGAACTCGTGAACGGCGAAGTTTCCCGGCTCAAGACCTTCTGCGTCACCCGTGCGGGCCACGCCCCCGAAGTGAGCCGCCGGCCCATGTACACCTACTGGAACCTGGCTTACAACTTTCACCGGAAAAAGGGGGAGCCCTTTATGGTGGAGGTCAATGCCGATACGGAAGCACGCCCCCTGAGTCTCAATACCCACCCGGGGCAGGAGTTTGACTATGTCCTTGAGGGCCGGCTCCTCGTTTCTGTGGGAGGCCACGAGCAGCAACTGGGGCCCGGTGACTGTATCTACTACGATTCCGGCGAGCCCCACGGTATGAAGAGCCTGGGGGGCAAAAAGGCCCGTTTTCTGGCCATGGTGTTATAAAAAACCGCAGCAGGGAGCATGGTAATGTTAGAACGTTTTTTACCCAGAGAGGATTTCGACTCCTACGAAGATTTTGCCGCCAACTTTGAGGTGCGCATTCCCGAAAATTTCAACTTCGCCTATGATGTGATGGATGTTCTTGCCGAGGAGCGGCCAAACGACCGGGCCCTCCTCTGGTGCGACGAACTGGGGGCGGAAGCCGGGTTTACCTACGCCGGTATAAAGCGCCTCTCCGATAAGGCCGCCAATGTGTTCCGCGCCGCGGGCATCGGCAAGGGCGACCCGGTCATGCTGATCCTGAAACGCCGCCACGAGTACTGGCCGATACTCCTGGCCCTCCACAAGCTGGGGGCAGCGGCCATTCCCGCCACCCACCTTCTCACTTCCAAGGACATTGTCTACCGCTGCCAGGCGGCGGATGTGGCCGCCATCGTTTGTGTGGACGAGGAGGGGGTGATGCGGCGGGTGGAAGAGGCCGAGGCGAAGCTCCGCGAAAAAAGCGGCGGCGCCGGGGATAGTTCCGGCTATACCGCCTTCAGGTACAAGGCCTTTGTGCGCTCGGTCCACAGCCCTGCCGGCGCGGACCCCTCCGCCCATGCGGCATCCGGCGTCTCCGGGAAGGACAGCCCCTGGGTGGACTTCAACGCCCTGCGGGACGGGGCAAGCGAGGTCTTTACCCCGCCGGAGCATCCCAACGCCAACGAGGACATCATGCTCCTCTACTTTACCTCGGGTACCACCGGGATGCCCAAGATGGTGCAGCATAACTTCGCCTATCCCCTGGGGCACATCCTCACCGCCAAGTACTGGCAGTGCGTTAAACCCGGCGGGCTTCACCTCACCGTGGCGGATACCGGCTGGGCCAAGGCCGCCTGGGGGAAAATCTACGGACAGTGGCTCTGCGGTTCCGCGGTCTTTGTGTACGACTATGACCGCTTTGTGCCCGCCAATCTCCTGGGGGTGATCTGTAAGCACCGGGTTACTACTTTCTGCGCGCCCCCTACGATTTACCGGTTCTTTATTAAGGAAGATCTCTCCAAGTTCGATTTTTCGGCCCTCAGCTACTGTTGTGTTGCCGGGGAGCCCTTGAACCCGGAGATCTACGAGCAGTTCCGTTCCGCCACGGGTCACAAACTCCGGGAAGGCTACGGCCAAACCGAGCTCACCATAACCATGGCCACCTTCCCCTGGATGGAGCCCAAGCCCGGTTCCATGGGGAAGCCTTCCGCGGGGTACGACATCGACCTCCTCCGGGAGGACGGCGGATCCTGCGACATGGGTGAGGAAGGGCAGATTGTGGTCCGCACGGATAAGCGCGTTCCCGCCGGAATCTTTGACGGCTATTACCGGGACCAGGAGCTTACGGACTCGGTCTGGTACGGCGGGATCTACTACACCGGAGACATGGCCTGGCGGGACGAGGACGGTTACTACTGGTTTGTGGGCCGCTCGGACGATGTAATCAAGAGCTCAGGCTACCGTATCGGCCCCTTTGAAGTGGAAAGCGCCCTCCTGGAACATCCCTCGGTGCTGGAATGCGCCATCACCGGAGTGCCGGATCCGGACCGGGGGACGGTGGTTAAAGCCACCGTGGTTCTCGCCAAGGGCTGGAACGCGTCGGACGAACTCAAGGTAGAACTCCAGAACCACGTTAAGAAGACCACCGCCCCCTACAAATACCCCCGTATTGTGGAATTTGTTACCGAACTTCCCAAAACCATCAGCGGCAAGATCCGGCGGGTCCAGATCCGCGGCAAAGACACGAGCGGCGAATAGGGAGGATCTGTGGAAGGCGGACGGGACTACGCGGCTAAGGTTGCCGGGAACAATTTTATAGATACGGAATTATACAACAAATTCAACGTGAAGCGCGGTCTCCGTAACGCCGATGGGACCGGGGTACTGGTAGGTCTTACCCGAATCGGCGAAGTCCATGGCTATATAATTGACGAGGGTGAAAAGGTCGCCGTGGACGGCAAGCTTTATTACCGGGGGATCGATGTTGAAGACCTGGTGGCCGCCGCCGCCCGGGAAGGCCGCTTCGGTTTTGAGGAGACGGTATACCTCCTCATGTTCGGGGTTTTGCCCACGAAGCCCCAATTAGAGGATTTTTGCGCCCTTTTAGGCGAATGCCGGACCCTGCCCAAAAATTTCGCCGAGGACAGCATCATGAAGCTCCCCTCCCGGGACGTGATGAATAAACTCGCCCGGTCGGTTTTGACCCTCTACTCTTACGACGAGGCGCCGGAGAACTTTTCCCCGGAAAACGTGCTCCGCCAAAGCCTGGAACTTATTGCCCGGTTTCCCACCATGGTGGCCTATTCATACATGGCCATGAAGCACTACTTTGACCATGAAAGCCTCATCATACACCTCCCGGAAGCGAAATGTTCCTGCGCCGAAAGCCTGCTCTCCCTGATCCGGCCGGATCAGAAATTTACCCGCCTGGAAGCGGAGATCCTTGACCTGGCCCTGGTGCTCCACGCCGAACACGGGGGCGGTAATAATTCCACCTTTGCGGTTCATCTGGTATCCTCCGCGGACACCGATACCTATGCGGCCATTAGCGCGGGGATCAATGCCCTCAAGGGTTTCAAGCACGGGGGCGCCAATTA
Organism: Treponema sp.; assembly: GCA_031290475.1. Classification (GTDB taxonomy): domain Bacteria; phylum Spirochaetota; class Spirochaetia; order Treponematales; family Breznakiellaceae; genus JAITNM01. The sequence goes on from JAITNM010000132.1 coordinate 13,665, forward strand.
CAAGGTGGCCGGCATGATGGAGGATATCAAAGCCCATGTAAGGCAATGGGACAGCGAGGGAGAAGTGGCGGATTACCTGGAGAAGATCCTCCGGGGAAAAGCGTACGACGGTTCCGCGCTCATCTACGGCCAGGGCCACGCGGTCTACACCAGGAGCGATCCCCGGGCGCGGCTCCTGCGGGACAAAGCCGCCGTCCTGGCAGGGGAAAAGAAACTCACCGAAGAATTCGAGCTCTACCGCCTGATTGAGCGCCTGGTCCCCCAGGTTTTCAAGAAAATCAAAGGCCCGGATAAGGAAATTTGCGCCAATGTGGATTTCTATTCAGGGTTTGTGTACCGGATGCTTGGGATCCCGGCGGAACTCTACACCCCCCTCTTTGCGGTAAGCCGGGTAGCCGGCTGGTGCGCCCACCGTATGGAGGAGATCGTCTCAGGCGGAAAGATCATCCGTCCGGCTTACAAGTGCGTCCAGAGCAGGATCCCCTACGCGCCCCTGGAAAAACGGTCTTAAAACAGGCGCCCAGGGAAGCGCTGATCCTTAGACGCCGCTTCCCGGAGCCGTTTATGCTTGTCCGGCGCTCCCGAGTACGTTCTTGTTCTTTTCGGCGTACATCTTCTTGAGTTCGTCCCGGGCGGGGCCCAGGTACTTACGGGGGTCAAATTCATCGGGTTTTTCCGCAAACACCTTCCGGATCATGGCGGTCATGGCAAGCCGGCCGTCGGAGTCGATGTTGATCTTGCAGACCGCGCTCTTGGCGGCTTTGCGGAGCTGCTCTTCGGGAATACCCACCGAGTCGGAGAGTTTGCCGCCGTATTTCTCAATTATCTTTACGTATTCAATGGGCACCGAGGAAGAACCGTGGAGGACGATGGGGAAGCCGGGAAGTTTCTTCTCGATCTGTTCCAGAATATCGAAACGGAGCGGGGGGGGGATAAGGATGCCGTTGGCGTCCCTGACGCACTGTTCGGGCTTGAATTTTGCCCGGCCGTGGCTCGTGCCGATGGAAATGGCCAGGGAATCAACCTTGGTCTTGCCTACGAAATCTTCAACCTCTTCAGGCTGGGTATAGTGGCTGTGTTCCGCGGAAACATCATCTTCAACCCCTGCCAGGACCCCAAGTTCCCCTTCGACGGTAACGTAATCCTTTTGGGAGTGGGCGAATTCGCAGACTTTTTTGGTCAGGGCCGCGTTCTCGTCGTAGGGCAGATGGGAACCGTCGATCATTACCGAAGAAAACCCGGTTTCAATACAGTCCTTACAGAGTTCAAAGCTGTCGCCATGATCCAGGTGGAGCACGACGGGGATGTCATAGCCCAGTTCGTGGGCAAATTCAACGGCCCCCTTGGCCATGTTCCTCAGAAGATTCTGGTTTGCGTATTTGCGGGCGCCCGAGGATACCTGGAGGATAACCGGAGACTTGGTTTCCACACAAGCCTGGATAATAGCCTGAAGCTGTTCCATATTGTTGAAATTGTACGCCGGAACAGCGTAGCCTCCGGATACTGCTTTTTTAAAAAGTTCCTTGGTATTCACCAGGCCTAATTCCTTGTAACTGGTCATAAATAATGCTCCTTAAATGAGTTTTTCTCTTAAGCCGTGAAATAATCCGGCTTACGCCGATTTTCTTTTAATTATAGTGAATATTCTACTCGTAGACAAGCTCTGAAGAGGCGCATAAAATAAAAGTCAATGGGAAAAAAGGGAATTATCGCGCTATCGAGCCTTGGGGTATTGATAATTTTGATTCTGACAGGGGCAAGGCTCTTCTTTTCCCGTCCTCCGGTACTGGTTGTCTCGGATTTGTCAATTGAAGGTATCTACGGTCCCTCCCGGCTCTTTTTGAAACAGGCGGAGCTTTCCCTTAAATTGAGGCGTCCGGTGCGGAATGTCAGGGTTTCCAACGATGCGGGGGAGGATGTGGTGGTTTTTACGATAGAATCGGCTTCGGAAAATCCTTTCTGCGTGCTCTTCCCGTATCACTACAACCGGGAGGCCCGGCGTTACGCCCGGGAATACCCCGGGGTTCCCGTTGGAATACTGGTAAACCGGTACCCGGATATTTTTCCGCCCGAGGAGGGCACGGTCACCATCCTGGCGACGGATCCGGTCCTGGACTTTTACCGGGCCGGCCGCTGCGCCGCCATTTTAGCCCAGGCCGGCCTGCCCGGCGCCGCTACCGGGGAAACGGCGGAGGGCGCCCCTTCCCGGGGGGATATCCAGGTTTTTTACGATGATCCCATACCCGCTTCGGCTCAGGAGGCCTTTAAACAGGGCCTTGAGGAAGAAGGGTATGAATTCTTCCCCCTGTACCTGTCCGGCGCTTCGGATTACCAGGCCGCGGACTCAGTCTCCTGTGCCGTCATATACGGCTCCGCGGCCGGTTTTCTGGAAAAGAACCCCCGTATCCCGGTTGTCCTGTTTTCCTGGATCGATCCTGCCAATACTCCGAATATCGTAAAGGTGATTGCGGACGATTCTCCCTGGACCCTGGCAATCCCGGCGGTAAAGATCATCACCGGGGAGGAGGATAATAAAGAAATACCTTCAGTACTTACGGTATTTAACCGAAGATTAGGGGAAAAGGAGCGTGCAAAAAAAATAAAAAGGGCTGCCCTTGGGCTATTGCCTAAAGAAAATGAATAATAAAAGCGGGGTTTTTTCAAAATAACCAAATTTGAAAAAAACTTCAAACAATTAGGTATGAAAGGCCTCTTAGAGGTTTGACAAAGATCATGTAAGGAAATATAATGGATTTTGACCTCTCTTTAAGGGACAGAAAAGGAGATTGGGATGAAACAAAATAGTTTCAGAGCTGTTTGTTTGGTTTTTATGGCACTAGTGCTGGTTGCTTCTGCCTTCAGTGACGATTCCACTATTCAATTGGAATCTAAGATTCTGGATTCCTTTGATCAGGATGAAGAAACCCCGTATCAGTGGAATGCAATGGGCAGTAAATTTGCGACAAAGAACGATGATGACGATAAATACCCAAAATTATCCTATGTAGCCACTTGGCCGAGCGCGGTCTTTGGTTCCAATAGGGAGGGAAAGGATCTTAAGAGCCTGGGTATTTGGGCTAAATTCGATCGGAGGGGCTATAATTGGCTGGATATCTATCCTACCGGCGGCCCTGACGCGCAGGAATCCGGGAGTGCGGAAGAGGAGGGACCTGTTCCCAGTGAAATTCCGATTCCCGGCCGGGCTCAAATATTGGATGTTTGGGTTTGGGGGAGCAATATGAACCTTAACCTGGAAGCCTATGTCCGGGATTACCGGGGTATGGTATACCGCCTTCCCATGGGGTCCCTCAATTATACCGGGTGGAGAAACTTGCGGGCCGCGATTCCCGGGACTATTTCCCAGTCAAAACGCCAGCTTCCCCGGTATGCGGGGCTGACGTTCGTGAAATTCCGGATCTGGACCTCCCCGATCGAACGGGTGGATAATTTTTATGTCTATTTTGATCAGCTTAAGATTCTTACCGATACCTTTGAAACCCACTACGACGGCGAAGAACTGCAATACCCCGAGCGGATCAAGGAATTGTGGTCCGGTGAGGACAGCGGTTCGGGGACTAATTAAGGAGGCCATGGATGAAGCGTTTATTTATCGCGGGTTTATTGCTCGTATGCTGCGGGTTGTTGTTTGCCCAGAATGAAGTTGGAAGTACCAATGAGGATTCCCTGGGTATTGAAGAAGCCCAGCAGCATCTAAAAGAAATTTCGGTTGATAAGTTTGAGCATGAGGGTTTCTGGCATACTTCCATGTCTTCCGATTCGGGGTATGTGATCAACCGTCTGTTTACCGGCGGTCCTTCGGGTAAGGAGCCTCTGGCAGAGGAAGAGGGCATGAATATTCCGGATAAATCCGTTCTGGGCGTCCGGGTTGACTACCTCCACCGGGGTTACATGCATTTCCTCATTTACCCGGATCGGCCTATTCCCATTGAGGGGATTACCAAGACCATCTCGATCTGGGCGGCCGGTCGTAACTTTAACCATTCCCTGACCATTATGGTGGAAGACTTCTTCGGCCGGTCCTATGAACTCTATATGGGCAGGCTGAATTTCCAGGGCTGGAAAAAGCTGACCGTCGCGGTTCCTCCCCAGGCGGACGACGGCAGGAGTGGTATTGTTCAGCGGAATTTCCACTACAATAACCAGATGGGTATCAGAGTTACCGGTTTCCGGGTTGATATAGACCCCATGGAAGCTTTGGGAAGCTACTACGTTTATTTTGACGACCTCCGGGCGGTTACCGATCTTTTTGCCGAGGATAACCGTGACGAAGACGACATGAACGACAACTGGTAACATTCGATCTTGTTAAGAAGAGGAGTAGGCCCCGGCTTACTCCTTTTTTTATGCGTCCCGGTATACCCACGCGTTGCCTTTTTTCCCGATCCGCTCCACCACCTTGAGCTTGGTTAGTACGTACAGCGTCTTCCCCGCAATGTCCCTGTTGATGCCCGCCTTTTCCCCCAGGCCCTGGACGGTAAATTCCTGTCCTTTCTTAAAGGGGACAAAGCGGCGGTAGTCCCGGAGGCAGAGGAGGGGGATGGAACCGTGCCAGGCCAAAAGCCCCCGTCCCGCGATGCTCACCCCCTTGCGCCGCCAGGAGCCCTTGCCGTCGGCCACCCGTTTTTCCGTGCTGTCTACCAGGGCAAGCTCAATGCTGAGACCGGGGCAGAGGGGGAGTTCCGGGGCGTAGAGAAGGGCCTTAAACAGATCCCAGGGACTGCCCCGGCGGTTGCTTTTACGCCGCCTGAGCAGGGCGCCTGTTTTATCATAGGTTTCGATATACATGGTAAGAATGATGGGGTGGACGATCTTCACCGGAGCGGATTTAAGGAGCAGGGGGATTTTCTTTTTTAGGGGGCCGAAACTCCCGGTTTGAACCTCAATGAGTTCCCCCTTTTTGCCAATCCCGTCACAGACAAAGTCTCCGATTATCATTTCTGTCCGTTCCTCCCCCCCGGAATAGCGGAATTTCAGGGAACGGTGGAGATCGCTTTCCCTTTCGGCCCCAATGGAGAATCTTCCGGGCCTATGGGCGGACAAAGGGGTCCAGCTCCCGGGCGCTCATCAGCTCCAGATAATGGTAGGTTTCGTTCCCCCCCCGGTTTTCGTTCACCTTAATCCGGGAAACCCGGAAGGCGATCATGCGGTTTGTAGGAAGGGGCAGGGGAAGTTCCCGGCCGTTTATGTCCACCAGGCTGTTCAGGGGAAGCCTTGCCGGGACTTCCTGCGCGTCTCCTTCGGGAAAAACGATAAAGTAATCATTCATAAACATAAGGAAAGCATACGCCCTTTCAATGACCCTGCCAATGGCCGTTTAATACATCAAAGCTTATCACACGTATAGTGTTTGAAAAAAAAAGTTACTTTTTTTTATTTTTTATCATTTTATCCGTATTGACTATTGTAAAAACCTGGTTGAAGATGAAAAAGTGGAAAAATGTGGGAGATATTAGGAAACAGTGGTATGAATTTGCTGACCGGAGAATTTAACAATACCCTCGACGACAAGGGCAGGGTGAGTATCCCCGCCAAACTGCGTGAGAAATTACCGGGAAATATCCTCCACGTAACGAAAGGTACCAATCGCTGTGTCTGGGTCTTTACGCCTGAGGAATGGGAACGATCCTATGCCAGGTGGATGCAGAACCAGACCTATACCGCGAAGCGGCGGAACGATATCCTGCACCGGTTTATCGGCCCCAAACAGGACGCGGAGATTGATAAGGCGGGGAGGATAATGATTCCCCAGAGTCTGCGGGATTTTGCCATGCTGAGCAAGGACTGTCTGGTTGTGGGAATTGGGGCGACTATCGAGATCTGGGATCTGGAGCAGTACCGGATGTATCAGGACAGCATTGACGGCGATTTCGAAGAGATACTGGAAGAAACAAGCTCGGTTGATTTCTATGGATAGGCTGGGGCGGTAATGGAAATTATCCATACCCCGGTCCTGCTGGAAGAAACCATCCGGTACCTGGCGCCCCGGAAAAACCGGGAACTCATGGTGGACGCCACCTTGGGAGAGGGGGGACATAGTTGCGCCTTCCTTTCCCGGTTTCCGGAACTGCGGATCATCGGTATTGACGCCGATGAGGCCATACAGAAGGTTGCCCGGGAACGGCTCAGGGAATTCGGAGACCGGATCGAATTTTATTCCGGCTGGTCCCATGCTTTTTTTGCGGAGTACGCCGGTTCCGCCCTTAGTCCGAAAGAAAGGCCGGATACGGTCCTTGTCGACTTGGGAGTGAGTTCTTATCACTACGAACAGGCCGGCAGGGGGTTTAGCTTCAGGAAGGACGAGCCCTTGGACATGCGCATCGATCCCGGTCAGGGGGAAAGCGCGGCGGAACTCATTGCCGGGCTTTCGGAGCGGGATCTGGCGGACCTGATTTACCAAAATGCGGAGGAACGGTATTCCCGGCGCATTGCCCGGGCCATCGGGGAAGAACGTTCCCGGGGGAGGATAACCAGTTCCGCCGCCCTGGCGGAAATTGTCTGGCGGGCGTCTCCCCCCGCATACCGGCGGGGGAGGACGCATCCGGCTACCAAGACCTTCCAGGCCCTGCGGATAGCGGTAAACCGGGAGATTTCCGCCCTTCCCGGGCTGCTGGAGCAGGTTCTGCGGGCCTTAAAACCCGGCGGCCGGATGGGGGTAATTAGTTTTCATTCGGGAGAAGACAGAATTGTAAAAAACTTCTTCCGCCTGAAGAGCAAAGACTTTTTCGCCCAAGGGGATGTTCCGATAAAGAAAGATAGGGGTGGGGACCGCAATTGGTCCGGCCCTTCGGAAACCGGGCGGCCGGGGGGGAAGGCCGTGAATATTCTGACCCCCAAGCCGGTGGTTCCCGGCGAGGGGGAGATGCGGAGTAATCCGCCTTCCCGGAGCGCAAAACTCCGGGTGGTAGAAAAACTGTTGGACGGTGAAGAGAAATGAACAGGATTCGTACTGTGTTAATGTATTTTCTCGTCTTAACCATACCCGCTTTTTTGGGCGTCCTGGTCTGGCAGTCCTACAGGTACGATGAACTAAAAAATACGACAAACCGTCTGGAAAAGGAACAGGAGGACTGGGTTTCCAAGAACCGCAGGCTTATTGCGGACATCGCCCTGTTATCATCTTCGGAACGGATTGAACAAATAGTGAGCTCCCAGCTTCACCTGGTAAAAAAACAGCCTGAAGAAGTCCTGCAGATTAGAATCACCGGAAGGGGAAGGTTCGATGGATAGGGATCTTCTGCTCCGCTACGCCCAATTATCCGCAGCCTTCGGCTGGCGCATTCTCTCCTATAATTTCCGGGAAGACGGCGGCTTTAGTTCCCTGTGTATTGACTCGCGGGAAGCGGGGCCCGGCGCCCTTTTTGTGGCCCTTGCCGGTTCCGCCCAAGACGGTCACCGTTTTGTGGGAGATGCTTTTAAGAGGGGAGCCGCGGCGGCCATGGTGGCGGAATCCCGCCTTGCCGGCACGGTCCCAGATCTTGGAGCCGAAGCAGAGAAAGCCGGGGCGGTACTGATAGCGGTTCCCGATACCCTTAAGGGACTTCAGGATACGGCAAGGCTCTACCTGGAACAGTTTCCCGCGCTGCTTAAAATCGGTATTACCGGTTCTTCCGGTAAGACTACTACTAAGGAAATTGCCGCGGCCATGATAGGTTCCGAGCGGGCGGTAGTATACAACAGCGGAAACCTGAATTCCGAGACGGGGCTTCCCCTGTCGGTTTTTCAGGTACGTCCTTTCCACCAGGCGGGAATTTTTGAAATGGGGATGAACCGCAAAGGGGAGATTGCGGAACTCGCCGCGGTGCTTAAACCTCACATCGCATTAATTACAAATATCGGCTCCGCCCATATCGGAATTCTCGGCAGCAAAGAGGCAATAGTTGAGGAAAAAAAACAGATATTCTGTCAGTTTACCGGAAAAGAAACGGCCCTGATCCCCGCTGATGATGAATGGCGGGATGAGCTTGCCCGTTCTGTTCCGGGAAGCGTTTTATTTTTTGGCCCTGCATATCTTGAGGAATTGGGATCGGTTTTGGACAGGGGTTTGGAGGGCGCGGAGATTACCTGGGAGGGGGTTTCCGCGCACTTTGCCCTGCCCGGCCGGTATAATCTGAGGAACGCCCTGGCCGCCGCAGCGATTGCCAAGGCGGCCGGTATGGGAGGCCGGGCAATACGGAGGGGGCTTGAAGAGGCAAAGCCCCTTTTCGGAAGGAGCGAAATACTGCGGGGAACGCTCAGGCGCGGCAGGGGGACTGTGACGATGATTCGGGACTGTTACAACTCCAACCCCGACAGCGCCGCAGAGGCTGTTGCCTTTTGCGATGGACTCGCCTGGCCGGGGAGAAAGATCTACGTGCTGGGATCCATGCTGGAACTGGGGGACGCCTCAGCGGCGGCCCACGAGGGGATTGGCCTGCGCCTGGCGGCGTCGGAGGCGGATATGGTGTTCCTCTACGGCAGGGAGACGGCGCCAGCGGCGTCTGTTCTGGGGGCCGCGGAGGGCCAAAAGGTTCCCTGTTATTATACCGATATTATGGGTAACCTTGCCGGCGCCCTGGCCGCGTTTGTTCGGGATGGGGATTTGGTTCTGCTCAAGGGTTCCCGGATCTGCGCCCTGGAACAACTGACGGAAGTACTGGTAAGCCTTGAGCTTCCCGAAGAAGTGATGGGGGGTGTAAGATGATTCTGGAATTTCTTTATCCTCTGGTAAAATACTTCACCGCCTTTAATGTTTTAAAGTACATTACCTTCCGGGGCGCCTATGCGGCCCTTACAACCCTGCTCTTCTGTTTTATCTTCGGTCCCCGGCTTATCGAAGCCTTGAGAAAATTTAAAATTGGACAGGTTATCCGCCGGGATGGTCCTCAGAGCCACCTTGTAAAAACCGGGACCCCCACCATGGGGGGGGTGTTCTTTGTTGTTTCCGTAGTCATAGCGGTACTCCTCTGGCAGGATCTGGAAAACTGGAAGGTATGGCTGACCCTGGGCGCTTTTGTCGCCCTGGCCTTCATCGGCTTTCTGGATGATTATCTCAAGATAAGCCGCCGCAACTCCGACGGGCTTCCCCCCTTGGGAAAACTGATTGGCCAGGGCGCGGTAGCCGTTTCGGTAGCGTTGCTGCTCTACTTTTACGGGGAAAAGGGAACCACTGATTTGTATGTGCCCTTTTTCAAGAACGCGGTAGTTGACATGGGGGTGTTTTGGATACCCTTTGCCGTACTTCTCATTATGGGGGAGTCCAACGCGGTGAATTTTTCTGACGGCCTTGACGGGCTTGCCGCAGGGCTTCTCATTTTTGTATTTATCGCCCTGGCCATCCTTACCTATATTTCGGGACGGGTTGACTATTCGGCCTACCTCGGGATCCCCTATATTCCGGGAGCGGGGGAACTTACCGTGTTTTGCCTGGCTGCGGTGGGCGCCTGTGTAGGGTTTCTGTGGTTTAATGCCCATCCGGCCGACATTTTTATGGGGGACGTAGGAAGCCTTCCTATGGGCGGCATTATTGCGGTAATATCCCTTATCATCAAAAAAGAAATACTGGTGCTTATCATCGGCGGTGTATTTGTGCTGGAGATTGCCTCCGTGGTGATCCAGGTAGCTTCGTATAAATTAAGAAAGAAGAGGGTGTTCAAGATGGCGCCGATACACCATCACTTTGAACTTGCCGGTTGGGCGGAAAACAAAATTGTGGTCCGCTTCTGGATTCTTGGGGGGCTCTTTGCGATAATTGCCCTCTCTACCCTAAAGATACAATAGGAGGACGGAGTGTATCAGGCAGAACCGGAAAAAACTACCCGTCTCTCCACGGGGAACCACCTGCTCGTTGCCAGTATTTTTCTTCTTGTGGGTCTTGGGCTGGTTACCCTGTATTCCTCCTCCTATGCCCTTGCCAGCCGTTT
>JAITNM010000181.1 GCA_031290475.1 Treponema sp.
TTTATGCCATGACCGGAGGGGTTCCTTCGTACCTCATCCGCTTTGCCGGAAAAGGGCCGCTCAAGGAAAAGATCACCGCCGGTTTTTTAAACCCCCAGGGCTTCTTCTTTGAGGAGCCGGGAAAACTCTTGAAGCAGGAGCTGCGGGAAATGGGGAACTACAATGCCTTGCTCAGGGGGATAGCCACCGGGGCGGAGCGGATTTCCGGCCTGGCTTATAAAACCGGCCTGGAAACCGGTCTTATAAGCCACCTTTTGAAGGTCCTTTTAAAAATGGGGATTGTGGAGCGGGAGACGCCGGTTTACGAAACAGACCAGGCCGGAAAGAAACCGGTGTACGCCATTACGGATAATCTCTTTGCCTTCTGGTACCGGTTCATTCCCCCTTTACTTGAGCTTATCCAGCGCCGCAATTCAGAAAAAGCCTGGGAATATCTAAAAGATGAATTCGGCTTGTACATGGAAAACGTCTTTGGGGAAGTATGCCTCCAGTACCTGGTACGGGAAAACGCCGCAGGAAAACTACCCTTCTTTTTTCAGAAAGCCGGCCGCCTTTGGGGCAGCGATCCCCGCGCAGGATCCTCCGGGAAAGAACTTATTGCCCTAAGGGACAAAACCCACGGGCTTTTCTGTGGATGCTTATGGAAAAACGAGGGCAAAGACGCGGATGTTCTCAATTCCCTCATTGCCAGGGCAGGGGAGTTCCGTTTTGCCCGTACCTGGTTTATGCTCTTTTCCAAGAACCCCTTCAGCGGGAGCTGTAAAAAACTGGCTGCCCGACGGAAAGATGTCGTTCTCCTCACCTTTAAGGAGATGCGCTCTTGTTAGTCCGCTTTTTTTATGCTAGACTGGTGTAACGGCGAAGTCAGGGAACTTTGTTCCCTCGTTCGGTTTAACATCGCGGCCGTCTGGCTGTGTAAAATTAAGGTTATCATGTCCAAACGGCCTTTTTACGCCCAAGGGCTTCGTTTTTCCTGCATCCGTTGTTCCTCCTGCTGCCGGTTTGATCCAGGTTTTGTGTTTCTTACCCAAACTGATCTTAACGCGCTCACGGCGGCATTAGGAATGGCAGAGGAAGCGTTTATTGCCGTCTATTGCCGTTGGGCGCCTCCTCCGGGCGCCGGTGTGTTCTCCCAGCTTTCGCTTAAAGAAAAGTCCAATTACGATTGCATATTCTGGAAGGATGGTTGTACCGTATACAATACCCGGCCTGTTCAATGCAGGACCTTTCCCTTTTGGGCTTCTATTGTGGAGTCAAAAGATTCTTGGGAAAGTACCGCCCGTTCCTGTCCGGGGATTGGGAAAGGAACGCTTTTTGACGGGGAATACATACGGGCCGGCCTCAAAGAGCGGCATTCGGAGGCTGTAATTATGAAGGGCGCAGGGGTTTAGGAGCCTGTCGGACTGGTGGATTTTTGCGTTTTTAAACGCAAAAATCCCGATTTTCGGGGCTCCTTGGGAGTTTGCAAGGTAAAAAACGTGCTAAACGCACATTTTTGGGGTTGAAATGGGCTAAAGCCCGACAAGCTCCTAGGGGGAAGAATGCATGTACAGTTCTGGGGTGTCCGCGGATCTCTTCCGGCGCCGTTCCTGTCTTCTCAAATGAAAAGCAGAATTTCCGCTATCCTGGAACGGGCAAGCCCTGGGGATCTTGCGGGCCCTGAAAGCCGGGAGCGGTTCTTGGCGGCTCTTCCCCCCTGGCTGTTTGGCATAGCGGGAGGAAACACTTCCTGTGTTTCAATCAGTTTTGAAGACTCCGGAGAAATCATGGTTTTCGACGCCGGTTCGGGGATTCGGGAGTTAGGGCTCTTTATGGAAAGGCAGCCCCAAAAACAAAGAAAATACCGGGTGTTTTTCTCCCACTTTCACTGGGATCACATTCAGGGACTGCCTTTTTTTAATCCCGCCTACGATTCTGAGGTTTCCATCGATTTTTATTCACCCCTGGAAAAATGTGAAGCCATACTCAGCTCCCAGATGCGTTCCCCCTATTTTCCCGTAACCATGGATTCCATGGCGGCAAAGAAAACCTTTCATCACCTTAAAGGTACCATTGCCTTTGGCGGAGGCGTATCGGTATCTTATAAAAAAATGAATCATCCGGGGGCTTCTTTTTCATATCTTATCCAGGATGGGGAACACCGGATAATTTATGCAACCGATACGGAACTGTCCGCAGAGGATTTTATTAAGAACGATGAAAATATAGGGTATTTCCGGAATGCGGACGTCATTATTCTGGATGCTCAATATACCTTGGGGGAGGCCATAGAAAAGTACAACTGGGGACACACCGCCTTTAGCATGGGGGTGGATTTTGCCATAAACTGGGGGATTAAACATCTGGTTCTTTTCCACCACGATCCCGCCTATGACGATAAAAAGTTGTTTGAAATACTCCAGGCAGGGCGGATGTATACCGAAAGGATGAATCACCGGGAGATTGAAATTACCCTTGCCATGGAAGGATCGGATATTGTGGTTTAAACTATGGGCAATGAAAAAGAATTGGGGCTTTTTTTTAAGGTAGAGGAGCTCAAAATTATTTTTAAACGGTTTAAATCCCTGGAACATGCCCTCAGCTCTGAAGAACGGGAAATTTTAAATCATATTGAACAGACTCTTTACGATACTTTGGCGGTAGATGAGATCGAAGCTCTGGTAAAGACGCGGGCCTTTGAGCGGGGCGGATTGGGATGAAAAAAAACAGGGTTAAACCACCCCGTGACGCGCGCGTCCGGTCCAGGGGGAAAAAAGAGACAGGGGGGAAAAAACCCCGGAAAGAGGGGCCCAACAGGGTTATTCGTTTTATTTGCCGTTTCCTCGCCTTTCTCATAGCCCTGGTATGTATCCCCGCGGGGATTGCCGCAGGGGTGCTTGTCTATCTTAATACCCCTCCTGCTTCCCCTTCGGAACTCCTCAAAACTTCTTCTCCCGGCGACACCATACAGATGACGGAAGACGGCTCCGTCCTGATTGAAATCCGGGAGGGGGAAAGTTCTTACTCGGTTGGCCAGCGTTTGGAAAAGGCCGGAATCATCCGGAGCAGGTATTTCTGGAATCTCCTCTCCCGGCTGGATAAGGAGTATATCAAAACCGGAACGTATCGCCTCGAGTATCCCGCAACCCAGTTGGAGATCCGCTCTGTCCTTGTTTCCGGGAAACAACTCCTTACCCGGGTAACCATTCCTGAGGGGGTTACCTTGAAAAAAACAGCCGCGCTTCTGGAGGAAGCCGGTATCTGCGGAAAGGAGGCTTTCCTGGAATCCGCCATAGATCCGGACATCCTCGCCGAGTACAGGATCCCCGGCCTTACCATGGAAGGCTACCTCTACCCGGATACCTACCTGTTTTCCGCCCCCTATCCCGCCCCGAAAGTGGTACGGACCTTGGCCGATACCTTTTTCAACCGTCTCTCCGCAATAGACGGGGACTACCATTCACTTTCCCCGGAGGCATTGCATGACAAGGTGATCCTGGCGTCCATTGTGGAACGGGAGTACCGGGTGGATGAAGAGGCCCCCCTTATGGCGGGGGTCTTCTATAACCGCCTCGATATCGGTATGGCCCTCCAGTCCTGCGCCACCGTGGAGTATGTGATCACCGAAATCCAGGGAAAGCCCCATCCCCGGGTGCTCTACGACCGGGATACCGCTATCCCTGATCCCTACAACACCTATGCGCGTCCGGGCCTGCCCCCGGGGCCGATTTCCGCTCCCGGCAAGGCTGCCCTGGACGCCGCTTTCCATCCCGCTGCAAGCGATTATCTCTACTTCCGGCTGGTAAACCCCGCCGAAGGAAAGCACTACTTTTCCAAGACCTTTGACGAACATATCCGGGCGGCAGGGCTCTATGTTAAGGGAGGCTCCTTTTAATGAGGATCGCCCCGGTTTCGGTTCAGGAAGTAAAAGACAGGCTGGATGCGGTCTCGGTAATGGGTGATTACGTTCAGCTGGAAAGGCGGAGCGGCGGCCAGTATTGGGGCTGCTGTCCCTTCCACCAGGAGAAAACCCCTTCCTTTAAGGTAGACCCGGAGTTGAAGCTCTACTATTGTTTCGGCTGTCACAAAGGAGGCTCGGTTATTGACTTTGTGATGGAGATGGACAAGATCTCATACCCTGAAACCATCGAACTTTTGGCCAGGAAGTCCGGGGTAGAATTGGTCTATCAGGGGGGGGAAAACGTTGAAGCGGAAAGGGCGCTCAATACCCGGAATGACGATCTTTACGTGCTTTACGACAGGCTCGCGGGCAGTTTTCACCATTTGTTGATGGAAAAATCTGAAGGAAAGGAAGCTAAGGGATATATTACAGATCGGGGCGTTAGCGCGCAAATGATAGAACGATTTCGCCTGGGGTATTCCCCGGGGGATCGGTCATGGTTGTACGGCTTCCTTACCAAGAAAGGCTATTCTCCGGAACTCCTGGCAGCTTCGTTCTTGTTTTCCGCCGATTATCCCCGGTCGTCATTTTTTTCCGGAAGGCTGATGTTCCCCATTGCGGACTTTCGGGGAAGGACCGTGGCCTTTGGGGCGAGACTCCTAGGCGGTGAAGGGCCGAAATATATCAATTCTCGGGAATCGGAGATCTATAAAAAAGGCCAGACCTTGTTTGCCCTGGATTTGGCAAAAGAGGAGATCCGGCGCGCTAAGACGGTGTATATTGCCGAAGGTTATCTGGACGTAATCGCCCTGCACCAGGCGGGGATCGGCAACGCGGTAGCCCCCCTGGGGACCGCTTTTACCGATGATCAGGCCAAATTACTCAGGCGCTGGGCGGACAGGGTCTGTCTGATATTTGACTCAGATGACCCGGGGCAGACCGCGGCGGTAAAGGCCATACTGACTTGCCGGAAAAACGGCCTGGACTGCGGGGTGGTTGTCCCCGGCCGGGCCGGGGAGGGGAATTTGCAGGGCGGGGAGCTTTCCGGACCGCCGCCCAAAGATCCGGCGGATATCTTAAAATATTATGGCCCGGAATTCTTGCAAAAAAGCGTCCAATGTATTATAAATGACTTTGAGTATTTAATGAGTCGCGCAAGCTCTCTCTTTGATATTTCCAAGTCCGAGGGTAAGGCAAGGGCCGCGGGGTTTCTTTTCTCCTATGCAGACCTTATGGATTCCGAGGTTTCCCGGGAGGTTTGTCTGGAAAACATCGCCGATGCCTTGGGCATAGAACGGCAATCGGTATTGGCCGATTTCAGGCAGTACCGTAAAGCCCCCCCCTCCCGGACGGCGGTTAGAGGGGAGCAGCAGAGGACCACGGCGTCTGTCCAAAACCGGACAGGTCCTGTTCCGGCGTTTTCCGGGAAGCCTGTCCCCGCGGGATCCGAAGGATCGAAGGTTCCCCTCTTGAACGATGAGCTTTTTTTGCTTGCCGCGGCGATAGTTAACCATAGGTTATATATCAAACTGCGGGCGGCGCTGTCTATTGAGGAGCTGGAAGATCCCAGGGCAAAGGAACTTTTTATCGCCCTGGAAGAATGGTTTAGAAACAGTGAAAAGGAGATCGACGAAGCGGAAGCGGCAATTCCCCGGGAACTTTTATCCCGGATCAATGACGAAGGCTTGCGGAATTTTGTTGTAGAGCAGGCCGTGGGCGGGGCGTTTTCCCATGAACCGGAATCGTTGATAGATAAAAGCGTTAAGCAAATAAAACGGAAACGATTGGAGCGGAGACAACGGGAAATAACGACTGAGTTACGTACCCAACAATACAATACCCGGACCCAGGATAGTTCAATGCAGGGTCAGGGAGGCGGTCGCAGTCTGGAGGATCTCCTGGCCGAGAAAGTATATATTGACACAGAATTACACAGGCTCAAGGAAGCAAACTAATGACAGATTTATCTATAATCGAGACCTTGGATCCCGCTGTCCTGAAACTCATTGAATACGCCAAGGGAAAAAAGACCATATCAATTGACGAACTCTCCGATTTTTTACCGGCGGGTATTGCAAATTCCGATAAGATGGAGCAGGTATGGGGGCTGCTTCAGAAAAACAATGTACAAATAATCGTCGAGGAAGATTCTTCCGCCGACGAAGCCGAATCTCCCAAGGCATCATCCGACGGCGAGAAGAAACGCCTGGTTTACAATGATAAAGAGTCCTCGGTTGACGATCCGATAAGGCTCTACCTGAGGGAGATCGGTCAGGAAAACCTCCTTACCGCCGAAGAGGAGATAAAGTACTCCAAACAGATGGAAGATGGGGAAAACATCATCAAGGGGGTGATAAAAAAATCCGGTATGATTATTCCGGAATTTTATCATATCGCCCAACGGGCCTTTTCAAAAAAAGACCCCCGGGAACTTAATTTCTCCAATAAAAAAGAAATCACCGAGTACATGACCGAGCGCCGCAGGCTCAATCAGTTTTATAAAGAAACCCTCCGGATCATCGGGGGGGACCTTAAAAATTATATTGAGAGTAAACGGCGGATCATCACCAGGGGCGGGGATATTTTTGAGGACAGGGAACTCAGCAACATACGCCGCCAGATCCTGGAGGTAATAGAAATCGCGGAAATTCATCCTGAAGAAATAACCCGTTTCTCGGACAAATTTGTCCAGGCTGCGGATAAGATCAAACAGTACAAAAAAATCCAGGAACGGAAGGAAAAACGGCTCCAAGTAGCCTCCTTTAAAGAACTAAGGGCTTTGGGCCGCGGGCTTACCATTCGGGAGGAACGGGAACGGCTGGAACGGGAACTGGGCCTTTCCTCGGATGAAATAAAAGAGCAGATCCGGCAAATCCAGGTAACCGAAAAGCGGCTCCGCCAGTTGGAGTCGGAATTCGAGGAATCAATCGAGAGCATTAACCTTATGGCCGCGGAAATAGGCCGGGGCCGGAAGATGATGAAAGACGCCAAGGACAAGCTTATCAAGGCGAACCTCCGGCTCGTGGTTTCCATCGCGAAAAGGTACACCAATAGGGGGCTCCATTTCTTCGATCTGGTTCAGGAAGGAAACATCGGCCTTATCAAGGCGGTTGAGAAGTTCGAGTACCAGAAGGGTTTTAAATTCTCCACCTACGCCACGTGGTGGATACGCCAGGCTATTACCCGCTCTATTTCCGATCAGGCCAGGACCATCCGGGTGCCGGTGCACATGATCGAGCAGATCAACAAGGTGGCCCGGGAGTCCCGGCAGCTTATGCAGGTTTTGGGCAGGGAGCCCACAGATGAGGAAATTGCGGAGCGCCTGGGCTGGACCGCGCTGAGGGTTAAGAGCGTCAAGAACGTGGCCCGGGAGCCCATAAGCCTGGAAACCCCCATCGGAGAAGAGGAAGATTCCCTTTTAGGGGATTTTATCGAAGACAAGGACGTGGAGAACCCCGCGAATCAGACGGCGTTCACCCTGCTCCAGGAACAGCTTTCCGGAGTCCTGGCAACCTTGCCCAAGCGGGAACAGGAGGTGCTCAAAATGCGTTTCGGCCTGGAAGACGGGTATTCCCTCACCCTGGAAGAGGTGGGGCTCTACTTCAACGTCACCCGGGAACGGATACGTCAAATCGAAGCAAAAGCGCTGCGCCGTCTTCGGCACCCCAAACGCAGCCGGAAACTGAAAGATTTTTTGGATCATTGAGTTTTTCAAAATAAATTCTGAAAAAATTCTTGGAAAATGCGATCTAAAGTCCGCATTTTCCGTTAAATCCGGAAAAACAGGGCTTGTCCTACTGTACCTTTTTTGTAATATTCTGTATGTTTAAACTGGATTGATAGTCGAAATTACTCCAAAACGCAGTTGCTTTTTGAATTGACTCAGATTATAAGGGGAAACTACATGGCGATGGAAGAAATTTTTGAGAAATTACGGAGCCTTCAGGACATCCTTTCTCAAAAGATCTCATTAGAGCAGGATATTCAGGAAATTCCTAAGATACTGACTACCCAGGAAGAACTCCTGGCCCGGCTCAAGCGATCCTTTATTGAAAAAAACCAGGAGTATGAGAAGGCCCGTATTGCGGAAACAGAGTTTCGGGAGCTCCTTGCAACGGCGGAGCAGAACCGGGAAAAGGCCGAAAAGAACATGGATTCCATCAGTACCCAGCGGGAATATGAGGCCCTGGACAAGGAGATCCGTGACGCTTCCGAAAAAGAAGCCCAATACCGGAAGGATCTCCAGAGGGAAGAACGGATTTTAGCTGATCTGGAAGAACAGATGAAGCAGAATACCAGCCTCATTGAGCAGCAGGAACAGGAACTTGAGGAACGCCGGTCGGGTATCGAAATTGAAGTTTCCGGGAAAAAGCAAAAGATCCAGGAACTGGAAACGGAAGAACGGGAACTAAGCAATGATCTGGATCCGGAAGTATTCTTTAAGTTCGAACGGATCATTCGCAATAAAATGGGACGGGGCATTGTGGCCATAAAAAACGGGGTTTGTACCGGATGTCACATGATCCTCCCGGTCCAGTTTGCCAATGTTATCCGTCTGGGAGAGGAAATTGTCTTCTGCCCCTATTGTTCCCGTATCCTCTTTTATGAGGAATCTGAAGAAGGTGTTGAAGATTACTTTAACGTGGAAGATTCGGGGAGTCTCTCCGATTTGGAAGATATAGAAGACGAAGGATTCGAAGAGGAAGAAGAGGAAGAAGAAAAGGTAAATATTGATTACGAAGAATAGCGGTGAGTCAGGCTGCCGTCCGGCCGCCTGCAAAGAGGCGGCCGGGAGGAAAGTCCGGGCTCCGTAGGGCATGATGCCGGGTAACACCCGGGCGGAGGGCTCGCAAGCGTCCTCCGACAGAAAGCGCAACAGAAAAGATACCGTCCGGTGGAATTTTGGGACCGTTGAGCCCCTGAAAACCTCGGGATAAGGGTGAAATGGCGGGGTAAGAGCCCACCTCGGCGGCGGTAACGCCGCCGGAAAAACGGCAAACCTCATCAGGAGCAAAGTCAAGCAGTAACAGGGCGGCCCGCCTATTGTTACGGGTAGGCTGCTCGGGTAAAACCCGGGACACCGTTCGTAAGACCGGTGCAAGATAGATGGCTGCCACGGTTTTTTACCGACAAAACCCGGCTTACGGCTCACCGTTTTTTTTAAACAGTTTTTTTGAAAGGATACCTCAGCCCCTAGACTTTTTCTCAAATAAAGTATTACATAAATGTAGAATGTTGTTGAATAGACGGGCTCGATCCGATTATGGAATGCGGGTCCATAGAAAACAGACCATTCATGCGGCTGTAATCATAGTTTTGTTTCTCATCATTGTTATTTCCGGGTCGGTTGTTTTTATCGGGTGGAAAAATAAAATCAACAACGAAAGGAGAGAGCTTTTGCTTTTATGGGAGGAAGGCGCCTATGGGGAAGCCTATAGCCTAAGCCGGGAACGGCTTATCAATAAACCTATGGATTTTTTTTTGCTGACCCTCCACGGTTTTTCAGCGTATCAACTGGCTGTAGCTCAAATCAACGATTACGATACCAAAACCTATATTGATGAATCCATCTGGTCCCTCAGAAAAGCCCTGTTATGCACGGAAGGTCCCGAAGATTTCAGGATCCCCTATATCCTGGGAAAAGCTTATTATGCCAAAGGCTCGGGTTATGAGGATTTAGCCGTAAAATTCCTTGAAGCCGCCCGGGACGGGAATTATCAGGCCTCGGATTTGCCTGAATTTTTGGGGCTTGCATACGCTTCCGTCCATGATTACCGAAACAGCGTAGCCGCCTTTTCCCTGGCCCTGAACGCCGGGACTGAGGGGGCTTATGACGGTGGATCTTTCCCCTCAGATTTGCTTCTCCTTTCAATAGCCCGTTCTTATGTCGCCCTGGATGAAACGGAGTCCGCCAGAGCGTACCTTATGCGTTGCTTAGAGACCTCCAGGGACTCAAAAACCACGATCGCCGCAAGGCTTCTTCTGGGAGAGATCTTTGTTAAAGAGGAGAATGCCGAAGGCGCTGAGGCTCAATACCTTACTATTTTGAAGGAGGACGGGGAGAACGCCGAGGCCCATTTTCAATTAGGAGAACTGTACGCCACAATCGGGGATCCCACCCGGGCACGGGCGGAGTGGCGGCGGGCAATACGGATTAACCCCGCCCATCGGCCTGCCCGTCAGCGGTTAAATAATGTGAACTGAGTTGGTTTGGCTCATTTCCAGGAGAAGACCGGAATAGTGTTTTTTCCGATAAATTAGAAAGGTTTCGATCATTATAAGATGTTCTGAAACCCTGGGAGAAGGTATAATGTTTGGATTTAACACTTCAGACCTCGGAATTGATTTGGGAACCTGTAATACCCTTATTTATATACGCGGAAAGGGGATCGTTGTCAATGAGCCTTCGGTGGTGGCCGTTGAGCGGGGAACAAAAAAGGTTATGGCTGTGGGTGCGGAAGCAAAACGTATGCTCTGGAAAACCCCGGGGAATATAATCGCCATAAGACCCATGCGGGATGGGGTTATCGCTGATCTTGAGTCTACCGAAAAGATGATCCGCTACTTTATTTCCCGGGTGCTTCCCCGGTACCGGTTCATAAAACCCCGGATGGTTATCGGCATCCCCTCCTGTATCACGGAAGTTGAACGCCGGGCGGTTGAGGAAAGCGCCTATAAGGCAGGCGCCCGGGAAGTGATAGTGATCGAAGAAAGCCTGGCCGCGGCCATAGGGGCGGATATCCCCATCTATGAGCCTGCGGGACATATGATATGCGATATCGGCGGCGGCACAACGGAGATTTCCGTTATATCCCTGGGCGGTATGGTAGTTACCAGCGCGATACGTCTGGGCGGGGATGCCTTTGACGAATCCATCATACGCCATGTTCGTAGTGTTCATAACCTTATCATTGGAGGAGGCGTGGCGGAACGGCTGAAGATAGAAATCGGTAACGCCTCTCCGGATAAAACTATTGAGAAGGTTGAAATAAAAGGCACTGACGCTATCACCGGGCTTCCCCGCAGGCTGGAGATTGATTCTGTGGAAGTCCGGGAAGCCCTGAAAGATCCTATCACCAAGATCGTGGATGAGATAAAAACCACCCTGGGCAAAACCCCGCCGGAATTGGCTGCCGATATCGTAGAACGGGGCATTGTGATGACCGGCGGCGGTTCCCTCCTCAAGGGACTTCCCAAGCTCATCTCCAAGGAAACCGGAGTGCCGGTGATCCTGGCGGAACGGCCCCTGGACTGCGTTGCCCTGGGCGCGGGAAAGTACTTTGAAAATTCAAAGCGGTTTGATAATTCTCTCAGTTCCTACGATAATTTGAACGGTTAAGGCAATGAAGATTGGGGGGAATCGGAAGCAGAAGAAAAGGTTAAACGCGGATATTTACGTCTTTGCCGCCCTGGCTCTTATTTCTTTTATACTGCTTTTTTTTTCCACCCTGAGTTTTGTGGTAAACTTTAGAAATGTCGGGCTCTCCATGTTTTCAGGTATTAGGGGCGGTATTTACGGCGTGTCCTCCCAGATTGAAAGAACGGTCAATTCAATTCAGGAACTGGCGGTTTTGCAGCGGGAATACGTGGAACTCACCGCACGGATCACCCGGTATGAGCAGCTTGAGCGTACATCCGCGGAGATCAGACAGGAAAACTACCGCCTCCGGGAGCAGCTTGGTTTCTCCGAACAGATCCGCTACCGGCATATACCGGCGGAAATTATCGGAAGGGATCCTGATAATCTTTTTTCGTCCTTTGTGATCAATAAAGGGAAACGGAATGGTTTAAACTCCAATATGGCGGTGATTGCCTTTCAGGACGGCATTCAAGCCCTGGTGGGAAAAGTGGTTCAGTCGGGGCAGTTTGAGAGCCTCGTGATGCCGGTGTACGACGTAAGTTCCTTTGTTCCGGCCCGGTTCGCCTCTTCCAGGTATGATGGTCTTGTAGAAGGCCAGGGAAACAGCGAATATCCTCTGCTCATGCGGTTAATCAGCAAGCGGGCCAGGGATAAAATTAATTTTGGAGATGTGGTAGTCTCAAGCGGTATTGGAAGTTCAGGAAGCAGCGGTATATATCCTCCGGAAATTAATATAGGCCGGGTAAGCCGGATTTTATACAAGGAATATGAGACTTCCATGGAAGTTGAGCTTGAAAGCGCCATTGATTTTTCCCGTCTGGAATATGTCTTTGTAATTGATACGGTAAGGCTGGATACGGATGCCGCCGCGGAAAATGAATCGGAGGATTAGCCTGTGACTAAAAATGTTATATGGGCAACGGTTTTTTCCATTGTGGCAGGTCTTCTGCAATCAACGCTGCTTTCACGTCTTGCCCTGTATCACGCGGTGCCGGATCTTGCCCTGGGCATTCTTGTTTTTACCGCCTATTCCAACGGAACCATGACGGGCCAGCTTACCGGTTTTTCTTCCGGCCTGCTTTTGGATTTCCTTTCGGCTTCTCCCTTGGGGCTTAATGCCCTGGTTCGCACCCTGGTGGGGGCTGTTACGGGACTTTTGAATGGTATTTTTATATTGGACGCGGTTTTTCTTCCCATGGTTCTCTGCGCCGGCGCCACAATAGCCAAGGCGATGCTGTATTTTGTACTTAATGTTATGTTTTCCGGGACTGTTCCCTCTTATGCTTTTTTTGAACCGACTCTCTGGGTAGAATTGCTTTTAAATACTATCTCTGCGCCATTTTTATTCGGCCTTTTAAAACTTTTTAATACCCTCTTAATTAAAAGGAGAGAAAACTAATGGCTCTTTTTCTGCCAAACCACTCTCGGCCTGACGAAGAACGTCCGGATCTCCGCATCAAAATATTACAGATTATATTTATCCTGATTTTTGTCAGTTATGGGGTACATCTCTTTGGTATGCAGATTTTGAACGGAGAAATGTATGTAAGCCGGGCTCAGAACATAGTCCGCAGGACCACGGTCTTGCCCGCCCAGCGGGGGGAAATATACGACCGCAATTTTAAGGAACCTATGGCGTTCAATATCGATTCTTTTGCGATAAACATTACCCCTGCGGAAGTTCAGGCAAGCAGGATCCCTGAGGTTATTACCCGCCTTTCCGGAATTCTCAATATGCCCAGGGAGCAGATTGAGCGAAAAGTACCTTCGCAGTATTACTATCTCTATAATCCGCTGGAAATAGCAACGAATGTATCTTTTAATACCGTAGCTTCTGTGGCGGAAAATGTAGATACCCTGCCCGGGGTTTCCTGGCAGTCAAAGCTGCTCAGAAACTATACCGACTTTGGAAGCCTTTCTCACATAATCGGCTATGTGGGAGATATCACGAGGGATGAACTTACCATGCTTTATAACAAGGGATATCAGCAGGGAGATATGTTAGGGAAAGCGGGGATTGAACGGCAATACGACGAGCTCTTGCGGGGTAAAAAAGGACGGGAGACCCGCACTGTGGACGTGCGGGGAAGGCGGATTGTGGGGGATATCAACTATATCCGTGAGTCGCCTGAAATGGGAAAGAATCTGGTGCTCACCATTGACAGGTCAATACAAACACTGGCTGAAAACGCGCTGGGAAGGCGCATGGGGGCGGTAGTAGTTATGCGGCCAACCAATGGGGAAATTCTCGCCATGGTTTCTTATCCCTGGTATGATCCGAATATTTTCAGTCAAACAGATTTCAATTCCGAATATCAAACCTTTATCAACGATCCCAATAAACCATTTCTGAACAGGGCTATTCAGTCAAGCTATCCTCCCGCGTCTACTTTCAAGATCGTAATGACCACAGGGATCCTGGCGGAAAACGTATTTTCTTCAGAACAGACCGTGTCCTGCCAGGGAGAGCTTTCCTATGGAGAAAGGCTATGGCACTGTCATATTAAAAAGCCCGGCCACGGCAGGCTCAATCTGCAAAAGGCCATGGCCCAGTCCTGCGATATTTTTTACTGGACCGTAGGCAGGGACTACTTAGGGGTGGAACGGATCGTAAACT
The DNA here is from genome assembly GCA_031290475.1 of Treponema sp. GTDB lineage: Bacteria > Spirochaetota > Spirochaetia > Treponematales > Breznakiellaceae > JAITNM01. Next base: position 13,858 of record JAITNM010000181.1, read on the forward strand.
ATGCCCGGGAATACGGATACGGAGAAGCTACCGAAATTGACCTTCCCGGGGAAATCAGCGGGTTTATTCCAACACCCCAGTGGAAAGACAGACGGTTCCATGAACGCTGGCTCGGCGGTGATACTATGAATATGTCTATTGGTCAGGGCTATACCTTGGTTACCCCAATACAGATGGCTAATATGGCCGCCATGGTGGTAAATGACGGGGTAATATACAAGCCCCATATACTGAAAGAAGTCCGGGATCCCATGACCGGGGCGGTTGAGGTACATGTGGCGCCCGAGGTGCTCCACGAAAGTGACGTGGACAAGGAGGTTTTTGCCAGGGTCCGCCGGGATATGCGAAGCGTTATCAGCGAAGGGACTGCCCGGTTTCCCCTCAACATTCAATCTGTGGAAATAGCGGGGAAAACCGGTACCGGCGAAGTCGGTCTCCAGAATAAATGGCATTCCTGGTTCACCGCCTTTGCCCCTTACAGAACCGATAACCCGGAAGAACGGATCGTTGTTTCTATCATTGTTGAAGCGGTTAACGACTGGGAATGGTGGGCGCCCTATGCGTCGGCTATTATTTTCCAGGGAGTATTCGCCCATCAAAGCTACGAAGAAGCGGTACGGGCCCTGGGACTCCAGTACATTATGCCCATATACGGACGACGGGAATAATGAGAGTACGTGATTTTCTTGGAATAGATTATCTTCTTCTTTTTTCCGCCCTTACCCTTACGATATTCGGGATACTGTTTATTTATTCTTCCGGCATTAACGCTGCGGGCGTGCAGGTTTCTCAAGAATACTTCCGGCAGATTATCTTTGCTTCTCTGGGTTTTATATTTGCCCTGGTACTTGCCATGGTGAATTACCGGCGTTTTTACGAACTGTCAATCTATCTATACCTGGCTACCCTGGCGCTCCTTGTCTATACCTGTTTATTTGGCAGAATGGTCTCCGGCGCCCGGGCGTGGATCGGAATTGGTTCCTTTGGGATTCAACCTTCAGAATTTGCCAAGATCACAACTATTATTTTTCTTGCCCGGTATCTGGACTCTTCAAAGCGGAATCCAAATTCTTTTCCCCGGTTTGCAGTATCCTGTATTATCGTTTTTATACCCATGGGAATAATCCTGTTGCAGCCCGATTTTGGAACCGCCCTGGTGTTTTTACCTATACTGCTCGTGATGACATTTATTGCCGGAATTTCGATTAAGTACATTCTATTCTTTGTTTTCTGCATAGGGTTAACCGGGGTGCTTATGGTACTGCCCCTCTGGGAGACTTATATCAAGAGGGATTCTCTTCCTGCTCTTACGATCCTGATGAATTTCCGGTTTATTGCGGTTTCCGTTCTCGCCCTGCTTATAATTTTTCTTATCGCGCTATTTGGATTTTTGCGCCATAAGAAAAGGTATTTTTACTGGATAGCATATGGCGTCGCAGTAGTAATGTTGTCATTAGGATTGTCATTTCTCTCGCATAAGGCGCTAAAAGATTATCAGATTATGCGGCTTATTGTTTTTCTGGATCCTAATGTTGATCCCCAGGCATCAGGCTGGAATATCATCCAGTCTATCACCGCCATAGGTTCCGGAGGATTCTTCGGAAAAGGATACCTTCAGGGCACCCAGAGCCACTATCGCTTTTTACCCCAGCAGAGTACCGATTTTATATTTTCCATATTTACCGAAGAATGGGGCTTTGCCGGAGGGTTCATCGCAATTGTACTTTTTCTGGTTATATGCCTCAGGCTGATACGGATTATAAAGAATTCCGCCGATTCTTTCGGCGCCTTTATCACTGCGGGACTTTCCGCCATGTATATATTTCACTTTCTTATTAATGTCGGTATGACCATGGGCATTATGCCCATTACCGGTATACCGCTTTTGTTTATGTCCTATGGCGGTTCCGCTATCATTTCCGCCATGACGGGCGTTGGTCTTGCCTTAAGCGTTTATATAAGAAGGTACGAACACTAACCCATGGGAGATCGCTTTGTAGACCCGGTAAATGAGCTGGGGGAATTCCTTTTTACGGTGGAAAAGCCCGCCCGTTATACCGGCGGTGAATATGGGAGGCTTGCCCGGCGCTGCGCCGGTACGGACGGCGCCTTTTTATCCGGTCTTGATCCGTTAAAAATGACGATATCTTTTCCTGATCTGTACGAAATAGGCATGTCAAACCAGGCTTTTAGGATTCTTTACAACCGCCTGAACCGCATAGAGGGGATTGTCTGCGATCGGGCCTTCGCCCCCGCTCCCGATTTTGAAAAACTGCTCCGGGAACGGAACCTGCCCCTTTACGGCCTTGATACGGGAATTTCGCTTAAAAACCTGGATGTCCTCTGTTTTACCCTGGGTTATGAGCTGGGGATAACCGGGATCCTTGCCATGCTTGACGTTTCCGCCATCCCTCTCCATTGGGAAGATCGAAAGAATGGCGATCCGGTTGTCATTATGGGCGGCCCCTGTGTTTCCAATCCCCGGCCTTACGAAAAGTTTATCGACGCCTTTTGGATAGGTGAAGCCGAAGGGGGCTTTTTTGAACTTGCACAAAGGCTTTCGGCGGCGAAAAAGGCGGGGGAGGGGAGGGCTGCCTTCCTTTCCCTGCTCAATGACCATCCTTCGGTGTGGATGCCGGGAAAAGATCGGGCAGTACGGGCTATAGACAATGGTTTTTCGGAACGAAAAGCCGATGCGGCGGTTTTTCCTGTTTCAAGTATGAAAACTGTACAGCACCACGGGGCGGTAGAAATTATGCGGGGCTGTCCTAATGGATGCCGTTTCTGTCATGCGGGTTACTGGTACCGGCCTATGCGGCAAAAGGACGCCCGTACCGTTACCGCGGAAGCAAAGGCCTTTATCGAAAACGGAGGTTACCGGGAAATAAGCCTTTCTTCCCTTTCCTCAGGGGACTACCGGCGCCTGGAAAGCCTTTTGGAAATTCTTACAAAAGAATATTCTTCCAGACATATATCATTTCAGCTTCCGTCCCTCAAGGTTTCCACTTTTTCTCTGCCTATACTGGAAAAGGTATCCCAGGTCCGGCGCAGCGGGCTTACCTTCGCGGTAGAAACCCCAAACGACGCCTGGCAGCTTTCAATAAACAAAATCGTGAGCAGAGATACTGTTGTCTCCATCATCAACAAAGCGCGCAAACAGGGCTGGCGGGGGGTTAAATTTTATTTTATGATAGGTCTTCCTCCAGGTGCGGCTAAGGAAGACGGCCTGCGCACGGAGGAAGAAGAAATTGTGGATTTTGTTCTTGATGTGGCCCAAAGAACCCATACCCATTTTAATATCAATGTGGGCGCCTTTGTCCCCAAGCCCAAGACGCCGTATCAGTGGGAGGGCCAGATTGGTGAAGAGGCTGGACGGAAAAAATTAGATTACATCCGTTTTGCTCTTAAACAGGCGGGGCATAAGGTTAGTACCGCGGATCCCTTTACAGCGCTTATAGAAGGCGTTATAAGCCGGGGGGATGAGCGGGTAGGGGACATCATTGAAGAGGCCTATAGAAGAGGATGCCGCCTTGACGCGTGGGATGAATTTTTTAAAAAAGACGTCTGGCGGGAAGTCTTTGCCGGACATGAAAAGACGGTACAGGAAATAGTACAAGGGGGAAAAAAGGGCGAGGCCCTTCCCTGGGATTGCATTGATTCCGGGTTCCCGGAGGCGTACCTCTTGGGGGAGGCGGAAAATTCCCGCCTGGCGAAGGCAACAGAATCCTGCGGGGCGCCGTGTCCTCATCCCTGCGGTATCTGTCCCGGTAAAAGTGTTTTAGTTGAAAACCGTAATACTTCTGTTTTGGAACAGCCTGCACCGTCTGAATTACAAACCCCAAAAACAGAGCGGAGCCAGGACGCGGCCACAAACCGGATCATCTTTTCTTTTTCCAAAGAAGGCCCCGGGGTATGGCTCTCCCACCTTTCGGTAATTGAAGTCTTTTCCATGGCCGCCCAGCGGGGAAACCTTCCCCTTGTTTTTACCCGGGGTTTTAATCCCCTGCCAAAAATTGACTTTGCGTCTCCTGTTTCTATCGGGATAAACGCCGAGGGGGAAATTGCCTCCATGGATATGGAGATTCAGGTAAACGAAGAGGAGTTTATTGCCCGTCTTAATCCCCAGCTTCCTGAAGGTTTTAAGGTACAAGAAGCCCTTTCTGTTATCATCCCGTTGGGGATAAAGAAACAGTCCGCCGCGGCCTTGCTTTGGGGCTTTGCCTATAAAAAGCCGGCCATGGACGATACCCCGGCCGCCGGTGACCGGGACGGCTTAGACTACGTACCGGCTAAAGAAGAGAAAGAGTACCGGAAGCGGCGTCTTGAAAACGGAACGGGTCTCTACTATTTAAAACGAAAAGCCGTCCTGGCAAAAAGGCCGGGGAATGGAGAAGATCCGGCGTGGTGGGGCTCTTATTTTGCCGTTTACCGGGAACTTTATAAACCAGGGACAACGGCCCCTTAATCCTGATAACGAAACCTCAAAGAAGTACCCCCATTTTCAAGTAGACAGAATATACATTATACGCAGTAAAGCCCGTCTTCACTTTCGCCCTCCTTCCTTCCCGGGAAATAGAGCTCTTTTTTAAAGATCAGGCAGAAGGAAGATCCCCACATGAGTAGGCCTGGAATATAAAACCGTAAAATTATTATCCCTCCCTGCCGCGGTAATATACATAGAAACGTAGGTATATATGCTATTTGAAGCGTCGTTTCTTGCCACATCGGCGTTTTTTAAAGGGACAGCATTGGCGGTGGAATATAAATCTAACGTATTGTAAAAGAGACGGTTAGGTTCAGGGGTAAACGCGCCGTTTCCGGTTGACCGGTACAGGGTATACGTATTACCGCCTATTTCCAGAGCAGGCGGTTTCCCCCGGGCAAAATCAATGGTTAGCTGCGCTCCCATGGAAGCAGCCGACAACACGTCATCAATATCGTCGGATTGTAAATTAAGGGCGTAATAACTACGGTTACTGAACTGGACGCCGATATTACCGGTAAGCGCGCTCGTATTATCGCTCGTGGGGTTAGTATAATAATACAACCCCGAATAATCGCTTGCCAAGGCGGAATTAATCGTTCTCAGTACCGTGGAAGATGTTTGTATTTGCTCCAGGACAATGTTGCTGACATATATGCGGTAGAAGATCGTAAATTGGGTAAAATAATAATATTCAGTGGTATTAAAATAAGGCAGTATTATGGTAGCCCGGGTGTTAAGGGTGGTTTGTATATTTCCTTCCGGTACAGGCTGAAGGTAAAGGTAGTCCTCAATTCCGCAGGAACCCAGGAATAATCCTGCCCCGCAGATGAGGGCTAGGAGCCTGTTGGATACGAGTGGGGCAAAAAGACGGGAGATAGGGGATTTCATTTTCAGGACCTCCGGTTAGACAGGACGATGATCCTATTATTGGCAAAATTAGCCCAGACCGGATCAGCGGGCCATTTTTCAATGACCGCTCTATAGGCTGAAAGCGCCGCATCCCGGTTATTTCGCCCCTCTTCCAGCCTGCCTATGGAGAACTGGGCCCTGGCCGCCATGGGGAATATATCGGCGTATGTCAGTACCTTTGTATAACTTTCAATGGCCCCCTCAATATTGTCATACTCTTCCGCGGCGGATGCGGCATTAAAGAGGCATACCGGCGTAAGATAGCTTTTGCCGCCCTTTCCGGCGGCGGCTTTCCATGCCTTCTCCGCATCTTCCCATTTTTTCTGATCCGCGTGAATCGACGCCGCCAAGGCATAAGAACGGGCGCTGGCGTAGCCAAAGGATTTTTCCGCATTGGCGTTAAGATCCTCAAGCAGGGCCTGTACATCCAGGGCCTTTTCGCTTTCATTTATGTTGAATCTGATCTCTTCATACCGGTCGTTCAGCGATTCAACCCTGCTGATAGCCTTTTCGAGAACGGATTCCCGTATGCTTAGACCCGCAACAAACCCTATAACCACCACTATGATTCCAATCAACGCTATAAAAAGAGACTTTCGGTTCTTCTGTATAAAATCTACCAGTACATCGCTTAACGACAGAGATTCTTTTTTTTCTTCATCATTCGCCATGATTAATTCTCCTTACCGGCTGTAATGTGTAATTCTTTCAAAAGCCTTGAAAGATATGTCCGCTGTATATTTAAAACTTTTGCCGTCTCAGTCTGATTCCCGTTATTCTCTTCCAGAATCTTACGGATAAAATGGGCTTTAAAAACATTTATGGCGCTTTTAAGATCCCGGCTCCCCTCCTCCGTCTGGACAAACCGGGAAACGCCCGAAACCGAAACGCCGGTATGGCTTCCCGTATCCAGAAAGAGGTCTTCCTGCTCTATCAGCTTGCCTTTTCCAATAATACAAGAGCGTTCCACACAGTTTTGCAATTCCCGGATATTTCCGGGCCAGGAGTAAGAAAGCATGGACTGTAGGGCATCGCTGGAGAAGCCTTCGATTTCTTTCTTTTGTTTTTTTATCGTATTTTTAAGAAAAAACAAAGCAAGTTCCGGAATATCTTCCGGGCGCTGCCTTAAAGGCGGAATAAAAAGGGGGAGAACATTCAGCCTGTAGTAAAGGTCTCTTCTGAATTCACCCTGCTCTACCAGCTTTTCAATATCCTTATTTGTGGCTGCCAGGATCCGTACATCAACGGTTACCGAAACATCGGACCCGACTTTTTCAAAGGTCTTCTGCTGGATAACCCTGAGCAGTTTCGCTTGCAGCGCCAGGGGTATATCTCCGATTTCGTCAAGAAAAATAGTACCGCTGTCGGCCATTTCAAACCGTCCGCGCCGGGTCTGTATGGCATTCGTAAAGGCCCCCTTTACATGGCCAAAAAGTTCACTTTCCAGGAGTCCTTCGGGAATGGCGGCGCAGTTCACCCGGATAAAGGGCTTTTGGCTTCGTGTACTGCGAAGGTGCAGTTGTTCCGCGAAAATCTCCTTCCCTACCCCGCTTTCTCCCAGGATAAGTACCGAGGAATCGGTTTTCGCAATGCGATCGATAATGGCAATTTTTTCTAAAATAACAGGACTCTTGGCGATAAAAGTATGGTACCCTTCGGCAACATTGATCTGATCCTGTAGAGACGCTATATGGTCCCTGACTTTTTCGAAACTCTTTGCGTTCTGGATAGTCAGCGCCGCCTGATTTGCGAAGATCTCAAGCCATTCAAGATCATCCTGGGTAAAAAACTTGCCGTCTTTTTTATTTAAAAGCTCAATTACCCCGATACATTCATCTTTGATCCGCATAGGCACCGCGAGCATAGTCTTGGAAGCGTAGCCGATACGCTTGGAAAGCTGACGGTTATGGCGCCGATCGTTTTCCGCATCGTTTACTATGATGGATTTATTGTGGGCGGCTACCCAGCCGGCGATGCCTTCTCCTAATTTTACCGTGTATTTTCTGGCTTCGTGACCCTTTACGCCAATGGCGATCTCAAAATAAAGTTCCCCCATATCCCGGTTCACCAGGAGCAGGCTTGAGGCCTCTCCCTCGCAAAGCCGGGTGGCGGATTCAATTATCCGGGTCAACAATGAATGAACGTCCGAGTAATTTGAATTAATAAGTGTGTTGATCTCAATCAGAGTATTAAATTTCTGGACGTCTATGGTTGACAGCATTGCTAGCTGGAAGACGAACTATCCTCTTCTGAGGAGGGACCCTGACTCCCAGCAGGAGTCTGACTTCCGGAAGAAGTCGGACTCCCGGAAGGAGTCTTTGATTTGAGAAAATCTCCCAAGGTAAAGGTGGAATCGCCGGATTCTTCCGCCGCCATATACCGGGAAATTTCATCCCGCTGCATCTTTTTCTGATAATCCTTGATAGAGAAAGCAACTTTCTGTTTGTCAAGCTGGAGTTCCAGTACAACCGCCTTGATTTTGTCCCCCACTTTGTACTTTTTAAGGGCATCGTCAGGATTTTCATCCCGGTTTTCAGGCAGGTTGGATTTGTGAATAAGCCCCTCAATACCCCCGGGAACCCGGACAAAAAGACCGAAATCGGTGACGCTTGAAACTTCCCCCTCTACCAATGAACCGGGTTTATACGCTTCCGCAAAGCTCTTCCAGGGATCCGCTTCCAGCTGTTTGATTCCCAGCCGGATATTCCGGTTCTCCGGTTCCACGTCAATGACCATGACCTCAATTTCCTGACCAACTTCAAGTTCACTGCCGGGGTGCTTGATCTTCTTAGTCCAGGAAATATCGTCCCCGTGGAGGAAGCCGTCGATGCCCTCTTCCAGTTCGATAAAAGCGCCGGCGTTGGTAATTTTCGTTACTTTCCGGGTGAGCCTGCACCCTACCGGGTACTTTTCATTAATGTCGCTCCAGGGATTAGCGGTAACCTGTTTAAGACCTAGGGAAACACGGCCTACACCCAGATCATAGCCCAGGATCATGCACTCCACTTCGTCGCCAATGGAAAGCACCTTATCGGGCTTCTGGATCTTTTTAACCCAGGAAAATTCGGAAATATGGGCGAGTCCCTCGATACCTTCTTCAAGTTCAATAAAGGCGCCGAAATCGGTAAGCTTGGTAACCGTACCTTTAACAATGTCATTTACGTGGTATTTATCTTCAAAATGGACCCAGGGATCGTCGGAGAAATGCTTTAAAGAAAGGTTGATCCGTTTTTCAACCGGATCAATACGGATAACTTTAAGGTGGATCTCCTGTCCTTTTTTGACAAAATCCTTGGGCCGGGTAACATGACCCCAGCTCATGTCGTTGATATGCAGGAGGCCGTCAAATCCCCCAAGATCGATAAAAGCCCCGAAGGAAGTGAAGCTCTTGACGGTACCGGTTACTTCCGTACCGATCAGGGTATTTTCGAAGAAAGCGTTCCGTTTTTGTTCTATTTCCTCTTCCAGCCATTTACGGCGGTTAACCACGATATTGACTTTGCCGTCGGAATAGAGCCGTTCTACATAGAACTGGGTTTTTAGGCCTAAGAATTTTTCCGGCTTATCAACTTTTTGGGCATCCGATTGACTTATGGGGAGGAAAGCATGAACACCGGCGCCCAAATTTACATCGTAGCCCCCCTTAACGAGCTTTTCGATGGTTCCGTCCACCACGGTGTGATCCTGGAAGGCCTGCCGCAGATTTTTCCAGAAAAGCTTTACGTCAGCCTTCTGCTTGGAGACGATGACCTCGCCGTATTTATTTTCTTTTGCTACGAGAATAACCGAAACCGTATCCCCCAATTTGGGAATTTCGGTAAATTCATCAATAGGAATTTTCCCTTCCGATTTGTAACCTACATCAACAAATACCTGATCCTGGGTAACCTGAATAACAATACCGCTAATCAGTTGGCCCTCTTCCAGCTGCTCCAGGGTTTTAAGATACTCTTCTTGTAATTGCGTTTGAATATTTTCGGCGCTTCCGGCCTTAAGACCTTCCGTTTCATCCGGCGGACTCCCGTTCGCTAAACCCTGGCTTGATACCTCTTCCTTCTGCCCCATGCTTCTTCCTTCTAACGTTATTTGCTCTAATAATTTGTCATAAACTTGGCTTATGGTCAAGTCCGAGGTATCCATATAAACCGCTCCGGAAGCGATTTTCAGACTCCCCTCCTCCTTGTTTTTATCTAACTCGTCCCGTTCCTCAATGGTTTTTCGGATTTCCTCCAGACTGAGCCCGGATACCCCCTGATCATAACGCCGTTTTGCCCGGGATGCAACCGAGGCATCCAAATAAAAGCTGAATTCCGCGTGGGGGAAGACCACGGTGGTCATGTCCCTCCCCTCCACCACCACGTTTATCCCCTTGGCCGTCTTGCGGATGAGCGCGTTTACTACATGGCGTATAGGTACAATGGCCGAAAGAGGGGAAACAAACCGGTCAATTTCATCGCTATGGAGAAAGGACGTTACATTTTCCCCGTCCAAGTATACATCCCCGTTCGGGCGGTATTCAATCCCGGCTTTTTGGGCGTAGTCCAGGGCCTCCTCGGCCTCTTCTATCTCGATCTTCGAACGGAGACAGCCCAGGGTAATGGCCCGGTAGAGGTTTCCCGAGTTGATATACGTAAAGGAGGCCCCCCTGATACTGAACTTTTCCGCCAGCAGTTTTGCGATGGTGCTTTTCCCGGACCCCGCAGGTCCGTCAATTGCGATTACCATGTTGCCTCCCCTTTCCATTGATCATCGTCCGTAAGGTTGCCATTTCCTTTTCCGTAATAGGCCGGCTCTCGCCTTCAGGCAAGGTCCCAAGCAGGATCGGCCCAATTCGGATACGGATGAGCCGGTTTGGGTGGAGGTGAAAATGGGAAAACACCCTCCGTATTTCCCGGTTTTTCCCCTCAATCAAAACATTCCTGAGCCCGCGCCGGCCTTCCCGTATTAGACTCTTTGCCTGGTACCGGATCCCCTCAATGGTCACCCCGCCGCTAAATGCGCTGATAAATTCATCCGAAATGGAACCTGCGGCTTCCACCAGGTATTCCTTTTCAATTCCCGTCCTGGGGTGTCCGACGAGCTCCGCAAAATCCCCGTCATTGGTGAAAAATACAAGGCCCGATGACTGGAAATCCAGGCGGCCGATGTTGTAAAGCCGTTCAGGTATGCCGGAGAGGAGATCCACCGCCAAAGGCCGTCCCTGGGGATCCGATGAACTGCAAAGGTATCCGGGCGGCTTATTAAGGGCGATGTACCGGAACCGGCTCTCGGCCTTTACCGGAAGACCGTCAAAGCGCACTTCATCCCCGGGGCCGACCTTTTCCCCCAGGGTGGTAACGGTCCTGCCGTTCACCTGTACCCGGCCATCCAGGATAAATTGTTCGCAAGAACGGCGGGAAGCCACCCCTCCATGGGCCAGAAACACCTGAAGCCGGAGATTTCCCGCTTCTCTTCCGGAGCTTCTCTCCGGAGGACCCTTGGTAACCAGGCGGCCTGACGCCCGATCTTCGGTTTTATTCCTGTCCGGTAAGTTCAAACCGGTCGGCCTCGCTTTCACTTAGTTTGGGAAGATCCGCGATACTCTCGAGGCGGAAGAATTTCAGGAATTCCCGGGTGGTACCGTACAGGACCGGTTTACCGGGAATGTCTTTTTTGCCTGTTTCCCGGATAAGCTGCTTTTCCAGGAGGAGACGGATCATGTTATCCGCCTGGACGCCCCGGATGCCCTCAATTTCGCTCCTGGTAATAGGCTGGGAATAGGCAATTATTGAAAGGGTTTCCAGGGCAGCTTTTGAAAGTTTAGAATCGTTCTTTTTTCCATACCGGTCCCTCAGGTTGTCCCAGTATTCTTTCTTCGGGGAGATTATCAAACCGCCGCCAATCCGGGCAAGCTCAAGACCCGAGTCTTCCCGGGCATAGCGTTCCCCCAGGGCTTCCAAAGCCCGATCCACCACTTCCCTTCCCAAGCCTGAGATACGGGAAATGGCGGCCTCATCCAGGAGGTCCCCTTCGAGGTACAGAATAGCTTCAACAAGGGCGGTTTCTTTCTCCAAGAAAATCTCCATACTTAGGATGCCAGGGCGGCGCTTCCGTGGGGGCGTATTTTAATATCTCCGAACATACGGTTCTGAAAAATCGAGATCATTCGAATTTTGACCGCCTCCAGGATCGCGAGGAAGGCGCAGATAATATCCAGCACCGAGCCGTTCCGTACCACTAAATCGGTAAAATTACACTCACCCTGATTTTCGAGCAATTCTACAAGCAGGGTGATCTTTTCGTTTACCGAGACTTCCTCATAGATATCGATAATCCTCTCCTGGGTGAGATTAGACATAAGGCTGGAAAAAGTCTTTAATAGATCCCAGACATCCACTTCTTCCCAGAGGCCCTCGTCGGAAAAAGGCAGGGTTTGCTGCAATTTTTTCCGTTCAACCACCCACCCGGCCTCTTTTTCCTTTTCTTCCAGGAGTTCCGAGAGTTTTTTAAATTTCTGGTATTCGATGAGTTTTTCTACTAATTCCTGACGGGGATCTTCTATATCCTCATCTATGAAAACTTCTACCGGGAGGAGCATCCGGGACTTAATATACAGCAACGTGGCGGCCAGGGAATGGAATTCCGTCAAATCGTCCAAATCAAGTTCCGTGGCATAGCTTAAATATTCAAGGTACTGCTCGGTAATCTGGGCTATGGGTATGTCGTAGATGTTAACTTCGTTTTTCTTTATTAAAAAGAGCAGAAGATCCAGGGGCCCTTCAAATTCTTTGACCCGAAAATTACGGGCAACGCTGTTATTTTGGGTTTCCATGAGTGTAATAAGTATAACATATATGAAACATTTCGTAAAGGCCTCTACGCGCAGGGTTAAGGAATTCTGTACGGTCTGGTTGCGCCTGTTACGGGATCGGGAAAGGAAATACGGCAGGCCAGTAATCCTAAAAAAGGATAAGCCCCGTAGGGCGCGCCGCCGTAAACGCCGTCGTTCACCAGAGGAAAGCCCGTCCACGCAAGGTGGCAGCGTATCTGGTGGCGGAAACCCCGGCAAATCCGCAGTGAAAACCGGACAAGGCCCTCCTCCGGGCTTTCCCAGGGAGAATCCGCCGGGACGCCCGCCGTGTCCCGGATCACGGACAGTATTTCTGTGCGGTAGGGCTTCCCCCGGTCAAGGGCGATTTCGCTTCCGCCCTTGGGGCCCCCGGGGCTTTTTGTCCCCCCCCCTTCTAAAAGTACCGGCCTCACCGCCTTTCTCCCCGGGCCGTAGGGTCTGAAAGCGCTTTCAATACAACCGGGAAGGGCCAAAGGACGGCGGGGAAAGCCCGGCAAGGCGGCAGGGGGGGAATCCCGTTCCCCTAAAGACAGGGCCTCGTATTCCTTCACAAACCGGCCTTCCCCCTGGGCCCTGCGGAGGGCGTTCATTGCGGCCTGGGTCCGGGCAATGAGGACAAGTCCCCCTGTTTCATAGTCCAGCCTGTGGAACATGCCGCCTTCCCGGGGATTCTGTCCGGTAATATCCAGTATTTCCGGAAAACGGTCCGCGGCCCATTGCAGGAGGGTTCCCTCCCCTCCCCCTTCCCGCAGCGGAACGGAATGAACCTTGGGGGGTTTATTAATCACGAGGTATGTTTCGGTAACATCGATCAAAATGGGCTCACCCATACACAAAAACCTTCTAACGAAGTATAATGATTTTATGGTCAGGCAAAAAAGCCCTTTGGGCCTTTTAAAAAAGGCTGTTTCCCTTGCCGGATGCGTCACAAGACCGCTTTGGCTTGGGGCGGAATTTTTTGGCCGGCAGGGCCTGGCAAATCACGCCGCTGCCGGGGCTTACGGCTTCTTTCTCTCCGCCGCCCCGGCGCTCCTCATCGTCTCTTTTTTCATTTTCAGAACCATCCAGACGTCTCCGGAAGCCGTAGTGGAACTGGTTTCCCGCTCCGGCTTTTTTTCAAACACCTTCGATATTCCGGGTATTATTAAAACTTTTTTAGCGACTCAAAAACAGGGCATCCCGGGGTTCATCTCGGTGTTAAGCGTACTTTGGGCGGCAGTGGTCTTTTCCTCGGTGATGCGCCGGGGGCTTGAGATTGTCTTTATCCCGGCCAGGACTTCCGGTTTGGCGGGAAATTTCGAGCCGAAAAGCCGGGGACTCCTGGGTACTATCGGCGTCTCCCTGGGAATTGAAGCGGCGCTGATCCTCTTTACATTCGCGGCGGTGATGAATTCATACCTCATGATAAGGCTGTTTCAGTTTCTCGGGATTATTTCTCCAAGAATTCCAAGCTTCTTCCGGATTGGGGTATCCCTCATTCCCAACCTGGTAATGATTCTGCTCGTTTACTGCGCCTACTCCTTCATTCCTTCAAATCCCCCTAAACCTCCTGCCGCTCTGGGAGGAACCGCCGCCTGTCTTATCCTCTATGGCGCGGTATCTTTCCTGCTGCATTTTATCCTGCTCCCGGGCAGGTACAATATTCTCTACGGAACCCTGGGAAGTCTCATTATCTTCATTATTAATGTGTACTTCTTTTTTTTATTTTTCTTTTTTGGCGCGGAACTAAGCTATGTTATTGATTCCTTTGATGTGCTCTATTTCAGCAAATTCAGGAAAATCCATTCCTCCCCGGCGCAGAAATACAATTTTTTTGAAAAGCATCTCTTCGCTTCTTTTGAAGGCCCTTTACATAAATACATACGCCGTTTTAAAAAGGGAGATGTTATCATGCGGAAAAATGATATAAACTGGGATGTTTATTACCTGGTTTCAGGAGAAGTGGGCATCTTTCTGGATTCCCCGCCTGAACATGAGGGCAAAGACCCCGGTCTTTACCCGGAGGAGAGCGGCATCGCCATAGTCGGAGAGGGAAACTTTTTTGGAGAAATGGAATACCTTCTGGATGAGCCGAGGAGCGCCGGGGCGCGCGCCCTGAGGGACGCCGTTACCCTGGCCCTTCCGCCGGAATTTTTCTGGAAGCTCATAAACAACGATCCTGCCATAAATTACAGGCTGATAGAAATACTATCGGAGCGCTTAAAACACACAGATGAAAAATTCACCGCCGCATCCCAAGAAGGCGGATAATTTTCCGGAACCGTTCCGGCAGGGGAATACTGAAACGCCGGGGAGAAGGAAGCGCGTTTTCCGCGGAAAAGGGCAGTTGTATGGAAAGGCTCTTTGCGTGGAGCATCAATGTTGCGTTTTTAAACTTCTTATCCTTCTGTCCGTTGTAAAGGGGATCCCCCAGAATGGGGCAGCCCAGGTGGAGGAGATGTACCCGTATCTGGTGGGTCCTTCCGGTATAAGGACGGAGCAGGAGCAGGGAGTATCCCTCCCAGCGGCGTATTACCCGGTAGGCGGTTACGGCCGGTTTCCCCGTGGTTTCTGAAACCGTAAACTTCTTTCGATCCCGTTTGTCCCGGGTGATTCTTGTTTCCACCTTGCCCCGGTTTTCGGCCGGCCCTCCCCGGACTATGGCGGCGTAAATCTTCCGCACGCTCCGTTCTTTGAATTGGGAGGAAAGAAACGCCAGGGCTTCGTCATCATAGGCGGCGATAATCACCCCTGAGGTGTCCTTGTCAAGGCGGTGCACGATACCGGGCCTAAAGCCCTCCCCTGCCCCGCCGAGGTTCCGCCGCCGCCAAAGCAGGGCGTTTGCCAGGGTACCCCGGTGATTTCCCGCACCGGGATGAACTACCATGCCCTGCTCTTTATTGATCACGACCACCCGCCCGTCCTCGTACATAATATCCAGGGGAAGGTCTTCAGGAATAAGATCCGGAGGTTCGCGGTCGTTCCAGAAAAGCTCAAGGAAGTCCCCCGCTTTTAAGAGCCTGGAAATTTTTACTTCTTTTCCATTCACTTTAGCTTTAAGATTTTTTGCCTTGATCTGGGACCGTGAAAGAAGCTTGAGGTACAGGGCCGCGTACCGATCAAGCCTGAGCCTGGACGGAATTTCGCCCGCCACATATCCGGAATAAGCGGGCAATCAGGGAACTCCGGCCTCTTCGGGGACGGCCGTTTCAACCCCTGTCGGAGCGCCCTCACGGGCGCCGCTTTCATCCTGCCCGTCTTCCGCTTCGGGGGGCGCCTGTTCCTGGGGCCAGGGACTGCGCCTGATAATAGCTTCGCCGGGGGGTAATTCAGCCAGCTCACGGCGAAGCTTGGTCTGCTTATACTGGACGACACAATAATCCACTATGGCGACGAAAACCGAAATCCCGGCCGCCGCGCCAATGGCGAGGGTGTAATCCTCCTTGGTCATAGCCACCGCGCCGGAGGATTTCATGGGCCAGGGAGCGTAACGGGTATCCCAATTGTTATTGGACCACCGGGAAAAATCCACCAGCTCGGAAGCAAGAAAATAGGCAAAGGGAAAGGCGCCGAACATGATGATTTCAAAGCGGCGCAGATCCTTGGCCCACTGGGGAAAGTCCTTCTTTTCCGGGGCCGGGGGTTCTATAAAAACAGTCCCGGTATCGGCCTCCGCAAAAAGCGGAATATCTGAAAAAAAAATAAAAAGACAGAAAAGAAGCATTACCTGTTTTTTCATAACCGCCTCTCCCCAAAAATCGCGGTTCCTATCCGCACCAGGGAGGAACCTTCTTCGATGGCAATTTCAAAATCCCCGGACATCCCCATGGAAAGGCAGGACCAATCCGCTTGGGGAAAACGCTTCCGCAATTCATTTCCGGCATGTACCAGGGAACGAAAAGCCCTGCGGATACGCAGTTCCTCACCGGTCAGAGGCGCCATGATCATGAGCCCCCGGGGAAGAAGTCCCGGATAGGATAACACTTTCTCGGCGCCTCTGAAAAGCTCCCCCTCTCCGGGAAAACCGGATTTTGAAGCCTCCCCGGCGTTTATTTCCAGGAGAAGGCCCAGGGGCGATTCCCTGTCCCTGCATTGCTTTCCCAGTTCATCAATGAGCTCATCCCGGTCCACCGATTCAATGCAATCAACGAGGCTTACCGCGGTCTTAACCTTGTTCCGCTGAAGGCTTCCTATCAGGTGAATCTCCGCCCCCGGGTGTTTTTCCTGCCAATGCCCTCCGGCGCCGAATTTTCCCGCCGCTTCCTGGACCCGGTTTTCCCCGAAAAGGCCGATTCCCGCGTCCCAAGCCTCCTCGATCTTTTCAAGACAATGAAACTTGGAAACAGCCATAAGCGCAACATCACTGATTTTCCTTCCGGAACGGATACAGGCCGCCTCGATTCGTTCCCGGATTGCCTCAATGTTCCGCCCTGTCGCCGTATCAGCCATGTATTCCCCCATTTTCAAGAACCCGTTCAAGGGCGCCGGCCAGCGCGCAAAATTCTCCGATCCCAAGCCGTTCCGCCCGCTCTGTACCGGCTATCCCCGTATCGGCAAGAAGGGCCGCGGTAATTTCCCGCGCATCCGTAGTATTACTGTTTTCAGTTCCATGTCCTATTATTGAAGATACAAATGTTTTAAGGTTATTCTGAATAGTTTTTCTGCGGGAAGAAAAGAGAGAACGGACAATGGGCTTAAAATACTGAGGGTAAGAAGCAGGATCAATATCGTCCCGCTTTTCCAGGAGGACCCCCTGGGAATCCACCCTGGGTTCCGGATAGAAGGCGGCCCCCTTGATCCCCGAAAGGAGTTTTATTTTATATGCCGAAGCGCAGAGTACCGAAAAGGAAGAGTAATCTTCCGTACCAGGCAAGGCGGCCATGCGCCGGGCTACTTCCCTCTGTACTGTTACTACCATCCGCTTAAAAAACCTTTTTTTCTCAATAAAGTCCGCCAGCAATGCGGCGCCTATATTATAGGGCAAATTGCTTAAGAGGTAATCCCCCAAGGAAGCCGTCTTGGGCCATGTTTTCATCACATTCCCGCTTACCAGGGTAAAACCCTCCACCCCTCCGAAAAATTCCTCCAGTACCGCGATAAACCCCTTGTCTATTTCAAAGGCGGTTACCCCTACCCCCTTTTCCAGGAGTCCTGCCGTCATAGCCCCCAAACCGGGACCAATCTCCCAGACCAGGCTGCCTTTTTCAGCCTTCAGGGCGTCAAGAAGGGCTTTCCGGATGACGGCATTGACCAGAAAATTCTGGCCGTACATCTTCCGCATCCCCAGACCCCGGCTGTCCAGAAAACACCTGATTTCCCGGGGAGAATCGTAATTAACCGGCGTTAAAAGGGGCAAGGCTTTTACTCCGGAAATTCTCCCGGTAATGAATAAAAAGGATCAGCGCCGAAAGACCCAGGGAAACGAGCAGCACTGCCTGCCAGCGGGAGGCCGGCGGGGAAGGGACCAGTGAAGCGGCGGCAACGATTTTTTCCAGGATCTGGTAAAGCAGGGAGAGCATAAAATCCGCCGCGCGTCCCAGGGGCGGGACAAGAGCAGAGAGTACGGGGGCGGCCATGGCGGCAATCATGAACAGGGTAGTGAGGGGAACGACGATAAGCCCCGCCAGAATGCCCACGGGCTGTACCATCCCGAAAAAGGCGGCCGTTACCGGGGCAGTGGCAATAAAGGCCCCCACCGACGCGGAAAAGGGCCGCAGGATAATTTCAGGCGCCTTGCCCCGCAAGAGGAAGTGAAACGCTTCCCCCAGGACGAGTATACCCCCCAGGGCAAGGTAGGAGAGCATAAATGAAAGAGAATTCCCCGAAGAAGGCCAAAGGGCAAGCTGAATAAGAAAGGCCAGGGCCAGAAGCAGGGAGGGCCTTTTAGGCAGGGACCCAAGGACGGCCAGGGCTCCCAGGAGGTACATGATGGCGGCACGAACCAGGGAAGGCTGGAGACCGATGAGAAACACGTAGGCCGCAATGAACCCGCCCCCGGCAATTGCGGCGGCCCGGAGACCCAGGGGCTTCTTAAGGAAAAAAGCCAGAAGTCCTGAAACTATGGCCAGGTGCATCCCCGAAAGGGCAAGCACGTGGGAACAGCCTGCGGATTTATAGGAAGAGGCAAGATCGGTATCCAGGTTGTCCCTGATGCCTAAGAGCAGGGCCAGGGCCAGTCCCCCCCAATCGTAAGGGGCAAAGCGCCCCATGAGGCGAAGTCTTATGGAAGTACGGAAATTTTCCAAAGCCGGAGCGGGCCTGGTTACATGTACCGACCGGGCGCGGAAGAGGGAAGCTTTTCCGGTCCTGTCCCGCGCAAGCTCCCCTTCTAAAAAGAGAGAGCTCCCCCGCCCAAAAGCGCGGAGGCGGGAAATTTCCCCTTCCGGAAAGAAGACCGTTACTTCCCCCCGGGCGGATACCCTTATTCCCCCCTTTCCCGCGGCGCCCTCCAGCTTCAAAAGGCCCAAACCCCGGCCCCCGGCGGTAAGCCGGGGATCCTCTTTCAATACGCCGGAAATAGCCGTTACCGCCCCGTCTTCAAGACCGAAGCTTCGCGGTTTTTCAACAGCCATCCTGGCGCCAAAGCCCAGGAAAAGGCCTATGCCCAGGGCGCAAAGCCCGGCCGCGGAGATACGGTAAGGGCGGCGGCAGGAAGCGGCCGAAGCAGGCAGGTTCGCCAGTACCCAAAAAAAAGAGAGGGAAAGAAAAAGTACGGCGGCCATGAAGAACAGAGAACTGAGGGGAGCGAAGTAGTAAGAAACCGCCGCCCCCGGGAGGGCAAAATAGACCGGAGGGGTTTTAAAAAACTTTGTTATAAAAAGCTTTACCATTTGATCCCTTTGAGCGCTTCCAGAGCCTCGTGCTTAATAGTTTGAGGATAGGGCAAAGAACCGGTGTAAAGCAGGGTATCGTAGGTATTCCAGTCTCCCAGCCTTCCCAGGGCCTTTACCGTTTCCAGGGTAATTTCCTCATCGTATTTTCTGTTCTGTTCCATCTCTAAATTTAAGTACCCCAACTGGATCCCCAGAACCGCTCCGGTTTTATCGTTTTTCAGGGCGCCAAGGCAGGCGATAGCTTCAAGGTAACGGGCCTTGGGAACCGAGTTTTTAGTATACCCGTCTTTAACCTGATGATAATGACGAATCGCCAGGGGCGCGGCCCTTTCCCATTTTATTTTCCCGATTACATTAACCGCCTCGTAGCCCATGGAAGCAATTTCAGCATTCTCCGATTCAAGGTATGCCTCTAACGCCGCTTCCGCTATTTCACCCTTGTTATAGGCGCTCAATACCCTGTTGTTGATCCCTATCCTGAAAGCAGCCAGCTTTTCCCCGTCCCCTTTCCGGCGTATCACTTCCAGCAAATACCCGTTATCATCCGGAAGGGCTTCCAGCGCCTCTTCGGTTATTGGGCCGATGGGATCCGGGTATTCTGTCATGAGCACGCCGAAGAGGATCTGGAAGGAAAGGCCGTCGCCGGTTTCGGCGAGGGCTTCAATGCAGGCCGCAAGTACCCGGTAATCTACGGGGGTATTGGAACTGTGAAGCTCATGCCGGGTTTCCACAAAGCTGTTCAGATTTTGAGTGATCCATGCGGCGTGGAGGGGACTCTTCTTCCCCAATGAAACCAGGGACTTCACCGTTTCTACCCGTATATCCGTATTCCGGAAGGATCCGAATACCGTCCACAGGGTGTTCACCCCCATCAGATATTCTGTGTTTCCCATCCCCTGGACAGCAAGAACGGTAAGCCGTATAAAATCAGGATCATCCCGGAGGGTATCCGCGTTGTCGATGGAATATTCCAGAACAAAATCGTAAAACTGCCCGATGAAATCCGCCGCTCCCTTATCCCTTGCGGCCACCCGGAGCACTTCGGCCTTGTCAGCGGCGCGGAGAAAATTCTCTATATACACGGGAAGCAAATCCGGCGGATCGGCCGCCTGGTTTCCAAGGGGCCTGTCTGAACCCTGGGCCGCAAGGCTGAACGGAGAGGGAACGCCGAACGCCAGGACAAAAGATAGAAAGCAGAGCGCTCTATAACACATCGGTAAATTCAGGGCTTTCACTCGCCGCTCTGGCCCGTTCCGCTCCCGGCAATTGTTCAAGTTCTTTTTCAACCTTTTCAGCCTCTTCATTCATGATCCTCAGGGGCAGGGAATCTTCATCTTCCACCATCCCGAATACTTGAGCCAGGATATGATTCCTGGTTGCCAGGGGCAGATCATCAGCCTCTATATGGAGTAAGGACTTGTTGTCCTTTTCCTTGTAATCCACCGAACGCACCGTTCCTGTCATGATCAGAGGGTCCCCGTCCAGAACAAACTGGACCTTGACCCGGAGACCCGGAGCGGTCTTCCCCCCGATGGCCAGGGCGCAGCCTCCGTCGGAAAGGTCCTCGATAACGCACTTGAGCCCGGCCTTGGTTTCAACCTGATCCGAAGTTTCGGTTTCCTCAAGAAGGTACAAAAAAGCCGAAAGCTGGGTTTTTATCCGTACCGATTTTCTTTTCTGGGTCCTGAACACCGAAGTTGAATGGGTTATTTGCAGGGCTTCAAGTCCCTTGGAGTAGACCTCATCGGTAACATCGGTATCAAAAACATACCCCGCATCCCCATCCCGCCAGAAATAGATTGAAAGATGGGCGCCCTTTAAGCCTAAGCTCTGGGGCAGATTCGGACCTGTAGGCCGGGCTATGGTCATGTAGTCCCTGGTATTTTTGATGATATAGGAACCGAATACCCCGGTCCCGCTTAAGAGAACCCGGACCCGTTGTTCCTCCCTAAGCTGATGGGTGTCCGTAAGGCCGTGAAGGGCCTTGGGTTTTTCCAACTCCAGCTTTTTCCGGTAGTCATATAATTTTGAGAGAAATTCCTGGATCTCCTTTTCATCACTGTCATCGGCCAATTTGGACTGCTTGACCATTAACTTGATGCACTGATCCAGTTGTTGTTGGGACCAGAACAGGGCGGTGGGATCCTCCAGGCTGGACTTAACTGCCAGACGCCTTAAGAGTTCCAGTTCCCTGAAACTGAAGCCCGAATCCTTCCCCCGGGCATAGAACTGTATCCAGTCCCCGCTAACGCCGCCGAAGCCTCCTCCCATATCACCCCGGGATTTGGCGTTAAAGAAAACTAACAGCCCTCCTCCAGCTATGATTAATATGATAAGAAAAAGCATGTCTACGCTCCCTTTTTAGCCTATAATAAGTATATCGTGATCCAGCGGGACTTTCAAAAGAGATGGGGAAGTATTTCGGTTATCGAACCGCTTATTGTTTACGCGGTTCTCTTTTTTCCGGACCTCGCATCCCTTGGGGCTGCCGGTGGCGCCGTTTCCGGTATAGAGACCGGGAAAGTCATCTTTTTTTCTTCCCGCCGGGAAATAACCCGTATAGTGGGGTATGATTTTCCGGCCCTCCTGCTCCTATGGTACCTTGCTTTTATGCGGGGACGCAAGCTCTTTCCCCTGAAAATTCGCGCCGGAGACGTTCAGTCCCTGGCCATTGCCCTGCCGGGGCTTTTGGGCATAGGGCTGGCAGTTTCCGTACTGGCCCCCCTGGTTTACCCCTCGGCGGAAGGGTTCTCCGTGGAAGCTCCCCGGGGCGTTATCCCCTGTCTTGTAATGCTCCTCTCCTGCCTAAGCACGGGTTATCTGGAGGAGACCTATTTTCGCCATTACCTCTTAAGCCGTTTTGAAGAGACCGGCGCCAATACCATTTTGGGCATCGCCATTTCGGTGGCCCTCTTCTCCCTCAGCCATTTCTACGAAGGCTTTTGGGGAATGATCAACGCGGTCCTGGCAGGACTTCTCCTTTCCCTGATTTACCGCCGTTACGGCGTCCTCCATGGCATTGCCTGGGCCCACGGCCTCTACAATGCCTTTATCTACGCCACAGGAATATAACTTTAATTGACAGAAGGTAGTATTAATGCAAAAATGTACTATGAAAAATTTAATAAAACCGCTTTCAGCTTTTTTAGCCTGTATTTTTATAGCTTTTCTGTCCCTGGGGATCGCTTCCCTTATTCAGACCGGTTTCGGCAGGGTTTCGGTGAGTTCGGGCTTTCTGGAGGTCCCCGGGGGGGCCGGCCCTCTGGCGTATAAGCTCTACGTACCTGAGGGTGTGGATGCCTCCCGCCCGGCCCCGGCGGCGCTTGTCATGCACGGTTACCAGAACGACCGGGAAACTTCGGCGGCCTACAGCATAGAGCTTGCCCGGCGGGGCATTGTGGCCCTTTCGGTGGATCTCTACGGCCACGGCTTTACGCCCCTGGGGATGAGGGGCCGGGGCTGGGGAGATCATCCCACTAAAAACCCTTCCAGGCCCAATTCAGGCCCCGGCCGTTTCCGCATTTTTATGAGCTTCAGTTCCCTTAATTTCTTTAAAAGCGAGCTCAGTAGCGGCCTTAAGGACAGCTCTATGGGCGGCATTGACGCGTACAGCTACCTCCAATCCCTGCCCTTTGTGGACGCCTCCCGTATCGCCATTACCGGCCATTCCATGGGCACCTGGGCTGCCTGGAGCGTCGCCGCGGCCCACCCGGATCATAAGGCCGTTGTGCTCCAGTGCGGCGAGCCGCTCCGGCCGGAAAATTACGACTCAAGCCGTTATCACTTTAACAACCTGCTCTTAATCCAGGCCCGCTGGGATGAATTCGATTATTTCCGGGATTTCCAGAAAAACGTCATAGGGCTTGAAAAGACCCCCCTGAGGTACCACGATTTAATGAACCAGGAAAGCCCGGTGGAATGGGACAGGACCTACGGTTCCTTTGAGGACGGCAGCGCCCGGCGCATGGAACTTATCCAGACAAACCACCGCCTTACCACCCACGACAGCCATGCCCTGAGCACCGCTATGGACTGGTTTACCGGCGCATTGGAAGTCAAGACGGACCTCCCCGGTACAAATCTTGTCTTTATGATAAAGGAAGTATTGGCCCTCATTGCCATGATTGCCGCCCTCGTTTCCATGCTTCCCGGTTTTCTCCTCCTCAAGAGCCTCCCCTTCTTGCCTCCCTCGCGCAGGGCCTGAAAAGGGAACAGGGCAAAATGTTGCCCCCTAAATCGCGGTTTAAAACTTCCCTCATCGCAATCCTTATAAGCGGCTTTACCTTCCCTTTTTTGGGGCAGCTGGGACACGGCCTTTTGCCCGTCCCGGAAAATATTTTCCGCATGACCATAGGCACCGGCTTTATCACCTGGCTCAGCTTCCTCATGGTAGTATCCCTTTTCATGCTGATCTTCTGGTACAAAAAAGGGGAAGGCAAAAGAATGGGCATTACCCTCTACGATTTAGGCCTGGGCAGCAGGGATCGTCCCCGTAAATTCGACGGGCCGGTGATTTTTAAATCCGCCCTGGCGGCATTTATCCTGACAGGTTTTGTGTATATCATGACCCTGCTCGCAAGCGGCGTCTTTCAGCTTGATTTCCGTTTTATCTGGCCCTTCTTTAAGCCCTTTACCGCCCCGCGTTTTTTTCAGTTCCTGGTGTATCTGCCCTTCTACGCCGCCTTCTTTACCGTCAACGCCGGCGCCCGGCTCTACGGACAGCTTGCCCAGAGCGAAAAGCGGAATCCCGCAAGCACCCAGCTCTCATGGTGGGCTTACAGTGTGCTTGTTATGCTGGGCGGCGTCTTTATCATCGTACTTATCGAGTATATCCCCTTCTTTTTGGGAATGGGGCCCGGCGTGGATTTACTGTTTTCCAGTCTCTTCGGCGGCCCCTTCATGTCGGTAATGATACTGCTCATTCCCCAGTTCGCGTTTTTCTTTTTTCTCTCCACCTGGCTTTTCCGCCACAGCGGCCGTGTGTGGACCGGGTCGTTTATTGTAGCCATACTGGCAAGCTGGGTTTTGGCCGGCGGTTCGGCTATGTTCTAAAAAAAACCGTTCCTTGAATTTTGACGCCCCCTTGATCTTTTTTTCTCCCCGGTGTAATGTGTTTTTGTCCGGCGCTTGGCGCCGGTTTATCACACCGATTTCGGGGTGGTTTGACGAAATAAATATTCCGTCTTGCCTGAGATTATACCCGCTGAACCTGATCCGGATAATGCCGGCGTAGGGAACCATCCGATTTGGCCAGAGCGCGTAATGGTTAAACCGGGGCAACAGTGACAAAGTCTTGGAAAACCTATCCCGGTCAGTTTAAAGAGGAGTTTCTTCATGAAACAAGTTTCTTCAACTTATGAGACCGGCCTATGTACGGCGAGTAAGGTCCTGGTCCTTGTCCTGGGGGGCATACTTATGCTCGGTACCGTGGTTTTTGCCGGAGGCCGTAAGGAAACGGGTCCGGCAAACAGGGTGGTCATCTGGACCTACGATTCCTTTAATTCAGAATGGGGCCCGGGGCCAACGGTAAGCGCGGATTTTAAAGAAAAAACAGGGATTGAAATTGTCTGGGTGAACCACGGAGACGCGGGAGAAGTGCTGTCCCGTCTGCTCCTGGAAGGGAAAAATGCCGGGGCGGACATAATTCTGGGACTGGATCAGAACATGGCGGACCGGGCCCTTGCCTCAGGACTGCTTGAGGCGTACAAGCCCGCCGGGGCGGGGGCGGTGTTTCCCGAACTCGTGATTGATCCCTCCTACCGGCTCATCCCCTTCGATTACAGTTATTTTGCTATATGCTACGATTCGGAAAAGATTGCCAATCCTCCGTTGAGCCTTGAGGATCTGACCAAAGCCGAATACCGGGGAAAGCTCATCCTCATGGATCCCCGCACCTCTTCGCCGGGACTGGGTTTTTTCTCCTGGACCCAGGCGGTGTACGCCGGCAGGTGGCCCGAATACTGGCAGCGGCTCCAGCCCTCGATTCTCACTATTTCCGACGGCTGGAGTTCCGGGTACGGCCTCTTTACCGAAGGCGAGGCGCCCCTGGTTTCTTCTTACACCACAAGCCCTGCCTATCACCTTGAGTACGAAGAAACCGAACGTTTTAAGGCGGCCATCTTTGCCGAAGGGCACCCCATACAGATTGAGGCGGCGGGACTGCTTTTGGCCGGGAAAAACAAAGAAAACGCGAAAAAATTTTTGGATTATATGCTGAGTGACGGTTTTCAGGGACTTATCCCCCTCACCAACTGGATGTACCCCGTAACTCCCGCGGCCCTGCCCGAATCATTTAAGAAGAGTCCCAAAAGCGATAAGGCCCTCTTTCCCAGAGCTCCGGAGGAATCCGACCTTGACCGCTGGGCCGCTCTTTTCCGGAAATAGCCTGAATGAATAAAAGTGAACGAGTTTTCCCCTGGATATTGGCGGCGCCGGTCCTGGTTTCGGCCCTGTGCTTCTTCATACTGCCCTACATCTCCGCCCTTTCCGCGCCTTTCAGGGGCGCCTTCTCCGGCGGCGGCCGGGGCGGCGTTCCCAAGGCGCTGGAAAATCCGGCCCTGTTCGGGGTGACCCTGTTCACCCTGAAGCAGGCCCTCCTCTCCACCCTGGCGGCCCTTGCCCTGGGACTCCCCGGGGCCTGGCTTTTGGGGGGGCTCACGGACAGCCCCTCCCGGGCAAAGCGCGGTTTTGCCCTCCTTATCCGTACCCTTACGGGAATTCCCTTTGCCATGCCCCCAATCCTCGTGGTGCTTGCCTTTGTGCTCTTCTTCGGCAACAACGGATGGGCCAACCGGCTTATCATGGCCGCCGCCGGCGTCCCGGAAGGCCCCCTGCGTATTTTGTACAAACCTTCCGCGGTGATCCTGGCCCACAGTTTCTACAACTTCCCCCTGGTTATACGCGTGGCAGGGGACGGTATAGCCCAGGCGAGGCGGGCATACGCCCCGGCGGCGGCAAGCCTGGGG
Source organism: Treponema sp. (assembly GCA_031290475.1). GTDB lineage: Bacteria > Spirochaetota > Spirochaetia > Treponematales > Breznakiellaceae > JAITNM01. The sequence goes on from JAITNM010000181.1 coordinate 39,859, forward strand.
GCCTCCCCTTTCATCACCGCGGTAACCGTAATTCTACCCATTTGCCTCCCGTCGATTATGGCCGCGTCTTTACTGGCGTTCCTCTACTGTTTTACGAGCTTCGCCGTAGTCCTCGTCCTGGGGGGAGGCCCCGCGGTCACCACACTGGCGGTGGAGATCTACCGCTATGCCCGCCTTTCCCTCGATTTCCAAAGCGCCGGCGTCCTGGCCCTGATAGAAACCCTGATCGCCCTCACCGTCTTCCTGGCCTATGTGTTTTTTAACCGGGGCGGAAAATTTTCCAACCGGCAGGGGCCGAAGGGCCCTGGGGACGCCTGGGCCGCAGTTTCCCAGGATCCGAAAGAATTCCCCATGGAAGGCAAAGAACATTCCCGTCTTGGCGCCGGGGTAATTTTTATTTATGGGGCAGTGTTACTGTTTTTTGTACTGGGCCCGCTCTTTTCCATACCGGCGGAATCCCTCCTGTCAAGGTCCACGTGGAGCGCCCTGCCCCGCCTCTCCCTCCGCCACTGGCTCAGCCTGGGTGAAAGGGTACTCCCCGCCCTGGGCCGTTCCCTCATCCTGGCCTCCCTCTCCGCCACCCTGGCGAGTTTTCTCGCGATCCTGGCCGCTTCTTCGGCGCGCATCGCCTCTCCCGCCTCCCCCTTGGGGAACATACTCCGCCTTGCGAGCCTCTCCCCCCTGGCGTCGTCCGGAATCGTCCTGGCCTTAGGCTGGCTTTCCCTCTACGGCCGCGGCGAAGACGGCGCCGGTAATTCCCGGTCCCTCCTGGCGGTAGTAATACTCCACGCCGTCATTGCCCTGCCCTTCGCCTTTAACTCAGTTTCCCAGGGACTGCGGAGCATACCCCCCAATACGGCTAACGCCGCGTCGGTTTTGGGGGCCGGGCCTTTTCTGCGTATCCTGACGGTGGAAATCCCCATTTCTTTAAGGCGGCTCCGTTCAGCCTGGGCCTTTTCCGCGGTCATAAGCCTTGGGGAACTCAATGCCATACTCATGCTGGGCATGGATCAGTGGGAGACCCTCCCCCTTCTGATATACCGGGCGGTGGGGTCCTACCGCTACGGCCCGGCCTGCGCAGCAGGAACCCTGCTCCTGCTTGCAAGCGCCGCCGCTTTCCTGGTCTCGGAAATATCCGGCCCCGGTACAAAAACTGCCGGAGCTTTCCATGGGAATTGAACTGCGGGGAATAACCAAAACCTACGGAGACTTTTCCCTCTCCGTTGATCTCAGGGTGGAAGACGCGGAGATCCTCGCCCTGGTAGGACCTTCGGGCTGCGGAAAAACTACGGTTTTAAATATCATTGCGGGACTCACTGAACCGGACGAGGGTGAAATTATCGTTAACGGCAATATCGTAAATGCCGTTTCACCGTGGAAAAGAAATATTTCTGTGGTTTTTCAGGATTTATCGTTATTCCCCCATCTTAATGTGGGAAGCAATATCGCCTATGGACCGTTTATCCATGGGATTCCCAAAAATGAGCGGCTCGCGCTCGTAAAGGAAAAATTAGCCCTTGTGGGGCTTGAGGGCTACGAAAAAAGGCCTGTTTACACCCTTTCAGGAGGCGAGCGCCAGCGGGCGGCTATTGCCCGGGCCCTGGCGGCTTCTCCTGACGCCCTGCTTTTGGATGAGCCTTTTTCGAGCCTGGACGCCCCTTTAAGGCGGCGTCTCCGCCTGGAATTCCTTGATATCAGGCGGGGAAAGGGGGGGAACGATCCTTCGCCGCCCACCCCCTCAAAGACGCGCTGTCCCTGTATCTTTGTAACCCATGACCGGGAAGAGGCGGCCGTTATCGCCGGCCGTATCGCCCTCATGAAAGACGGCCGCATCCTGGAAACAGGGGCGGCGAGGGAAATTTTCCAAAAGCCCAAGACGCCCTTCGGCGCCGGTTTTTTCGGCAGGGGCTCAGTCCTCCCCTGCGGCCTTTTTATCCCCAAAGACGCCGTTTCACTTAACAGTAATACTGTTGATAGTAATACTGTTGATAGTAATACTGTTCCATTGCGCGCCGTGGTTCACAGCAGCGTTTTCGAAGGCGACAGAATTGCTGTCGAGTTTGAGGTTCCCCTGCCCGGCAGGACCAAAGGGGCAATCCTCTCCGCCGAACTAAGCGGCCGTGCGGAACCCCCCGTCCCCGGAAACGAAGTTACCGTTCATATCCGCCGGGACCTGGTATATATGCTGACCCCCCCTAACCCCGCATGATTGCGGAAAATACCGCCTGGAAAAAGCCGATTAACGCCCCCAGGAGCCCTCCAAAGAGGTTGATCCATTTAAGCTCCCCGGCCATCACATCAAGCACAATCCGCTCCACCTTGATCATCTCCAGCGCGTCGATCCTGTCGGATACCATGGTCCGCACATCTATGGTGCTGAGGAGTCTTACCATTTCTTCATCCGCCAGGGAAAGGATTTTTTCCCCTATCAGCGCGTCCAGCCGGTCTTTTTTATCCTGATCGAAAGATAGCAATTCCGCCGTTTTCATGTCCCGGTTTTCTTCCAGAAACCGGATCACCCCCTTCTTAAAGGCGGATACCATGCCGGGGGCGCTTAAAAAACCCCGGATCCCCGCCGGAAGGGCCCGGGGGTCTGTAATGCCAAAGGCGCTCAGGATTTCTCCCAAGGGCCTGTCCACAGAGGAAAGGAGCGCCTCCGAAAGAAATTCCACCAGCTTCTGATACGATTCCGGCCTGGAAGCCATGGTCAAGGCGGTATCCAGTAAAAAAGAAATAATCCGTTCCCGGTGCGCCGGATCCAGGAGGAAACCTTCCAGCTGGGTTAAGAGGTCATCAATAATCTCTCCCATCCTGTCGCTTAAGGTGCGGTCGTACTGGCCTGCGGAAATAAAGAAACGCTGGAAGACCGATAATTTTAAGATGGCGTTGTTCAGAAACACCTTGCCCTGGATCTCCATTTCCCGGTGTATCTCCTCTTTTCGCAGGAAATGTAACAGCCTTTCCACCCCGGCTTTATAAGAGCCCTCCAGAAAGGAACGGAGGTTCACGGGGATTGCGGATGTTTTGCCGTTCAGCGTTTCCCGGATAAAGGCCTCCCCCTTTTTCCGGAGTAATGCTATTTTTTCGCCGCCCAGGAGCGTACGGGGGCTTAAGTCAAAAACAGATTTACTATCGGAACCGGCGTCATTTGCGCGCCGGCGCACGTACTTTTCCAAGGCGGATTTTATGAGCGCGTCAAGTAATTTACCGAAATTTTCAGAACGGAGGAAATCGCCTGCCAATTCCGCCGGGAAGGAGCTTTTACCCCCGGCGGGGGTTTCCGGCCCGGGAAGGGCCGGGAGAAAACTGCCTGCGGGGAGGGCAAGAAACTTTGCCGTATAGGACGCGACAGCGCGGCCGATCCCGTCCCGTACCGGTTCCCGGCGGAGCCTCTCCCGCAGCAATTCGGGCGTAAGAAGCTCCCGCTCCACCATGGCGCCTATGCTCAGGGCAAGCTTGTGCCGTTCCCGGGGGAGGATGCCCGGGGTAAAGGGGAGCCGTACACCGGCCAGCCGTCCCCCGCGGAAAAGGCGCACTTCCTTTAGCGGGCGGAAGAGCATCTTGATGGCCACCGCGTTTGTTATGTACCCAATTACCGCCCCAACAGCGGGGGGTACAAGCCAATAGAGGGCTTCTCTCATTTAGTCATGGAAGCCGAGGCGGTTTGAGCTTGGGCGGGATTATCGTAGACCTGGATTACATCCTCCTTAAGCCATCCCTGGTAAATCCCCGATACAAAAACCCAGGATTCCACTATTCCCCCATGGGTCACCTGCCTCCGTTCCAGTACCTCCACAACGGAACCTTTTCTGAGATACCCCAGGGAAAACCCCGCCTGGTTTGGTTCGGCCACCACGTGGGTATAGGAGACGTCGATTACCCCGTATCCGATGAAGGGCCGGGAAAGGGGCGGCGTCGGGGGCGGTATCATGGGGGTTTCGCCGGCGCCGGGATCTGAAAAAAAACGGTTACAGGATGCCAAAACCAGGAATAAGAGTAACAGGGAACCGGGAAAGACAGCCCCTTGACGGTGATAAACAAAAGATTTAAAACTCATTATATGAAAACTATATCCTTATTCGGGGTTTTCGTCATCAGTTTCTCTTTTTTATTTACCGTTTCTAATGCTTTTGGCCAGGTTTCGTCTTCCGGCGAGACAGAGCAGGATCTCGAAGTAGGGAAAGTCTCCTTTGTTATTTCCGCCGAAGCAAAAGCCGGATTCATCTACGGGCAGGGGGAAGAATTAGTCTACTACGGAACGACGGATACGGTTCTGAGCCAGCTGCTCTGGGATATGAAGCCCCTTTGGTATGTAGGGGGGGATCTTGCCCTGTCCCTGGGGCATTCCCGCTGGCCTTTTAACCTGAAGGTCTTTGATTTTTCAGTAAAGGGCTGCTTACCCCTTGCAAGCGGAAAGATGGAAGACCGGGACTGGTTGTACCGCCCCTACGACAATTCCCCGACCCTTTTTTCAAGTCATGATAACTTCACGAGCAGCGCTATTTTTCTGGACGTTGATTTCTTAGACTTTTCCTTTCCTTTCTCTTTTTCTTCAGTTACATTGAGCGGGGATTTCTTTTTCCGGTACTCCTATATGGATCTGACATGGACCGCCCGGGACGGGTATATGGATTACACAAAAACAGGCGGGAGTAAATATGACCATGAGGGACTTGCGATTGATTATACCCAAACCTGGAATCTTTTCGCGCTCGGCGTTGGGACGGGTATATCCGTGAAGGATATTTTTTTCGCCGATGTTTCCTTTGCCATAACGCCCCTTATTTTCGTTACGGCTGAGGATCATCATCATATAACGCACATGCAATATCAGGATAAACCTGAAGGCGGCCTATACCTGGAACCTAAAATCACCCTGGGTCTTTCGACCAATAAACACTTTCGCTTCTCGGTGTACTTTTCCTACCGGCATATCAGCGGTTCCAAAGGGGAGAGTTCTTCACGCGTTGCAGGCAGCGGCGATTATATTAAGATATCCGGAAGTACGGGCGGGGCGGCGTACCGGGCAATGGATTCAGGGATTGCGATTAAAGTAATTTTTTAAAGCGGGAAAGAGTTTTCGGTCCGATTCGGCAAACGCAAGTTTTTCGATTTCTTCAAATGAAGCCCAGGCCCACTCGGTGTGTTCCGCCAGGGTAAACTCATGGGCCGTAAAGGCCACCCGGTAGGCTTTGAGGCGGCGGCTTATGCCCCGGTGCTCAAATACCGCGGAAGCGAGAAAAGCGCCTACCCGTATCCCGGTATTGAATTCCTCCCTGAATTCCCGAATCAGGGCTTCCTCATCCCCCTCCCCTTTTTCAGCTTTACCCCCGGGGAATTCCCATTTTTCACCCAGATCGCCTCCGGGGATACGGCGGGCTATGAAGAGCTTCCCCCCCTCAAAGGCGATGCCGGCAACGGAAATTTTTGGATCGTCCATTAGAGGAGCAGCACTCCGGGGAATAAAAAGTGCAGCGCCGAGGCGGCAATGGCGGCAAAACCGACCCAGCGCCTATGATTGATTAAGAATAAGGTGAAAGAAGCGCCCGCGTCTTCCACGGTGGCGCGGTCGTGATAGAATTCCAGGATCAGCGTAAAACCTGAGGCAAGACCCGTAAGCGCGGGAACCAGGTCCCCGATTACCGGCAGATCCCCCTCGGTGGCGGACAGGAGCTTCAAGAGCCCGGTAACCATGGTAAGGACCCCCAGAATAAGGCGGAAAGATTCGTTCTTTAAAAAACCGGGCGCCCGGAAAGAATAGCCGCTTCCCCCAATTTCCCCGTCATCAAGGCGGTTTTCCAAACTATTTTCAGAAACCAGAACGTAGCCCGCTATCCCGTTGAGCAAGATAGATAAAAAGTAAAACTGCATCATATATTGTAAAATATAGAATATTATTAAGGATAATGAAAGGACCCCGTCAATAAATTCACCAAAATAGCGCTACTTTGTGATCTTGCATTGCAGAACCGTTAACAGTTCCCCGGCCTGGATAACCACCAGTAATTCCGGCGCCTCAAAGGGCAGGGAAAGGGGGAATTCCTCTTCCCCAGCCAGGGTAAAGAAGATACTGCGGTTCACAATAGGCGCCTCTTCTCCGGGGGGGAGCTTCTTCACCGGGACCGATATGGCAAGATCCACGGGCCCTGAATAAAAATTAGTACCCCGGGCTTTTTTCCTGACCAGCAAATAAGTCACACCGGAGTAGGCCCGGCCTGAAAGGGATATTTCATTCCCCCCCAGGTCTGTTCCGCCTTTTCCGCCCTGTATCTGATACATAAAAAAAATGAATACCGACATGATGACGATGGTAATAAAGAGAATCGTTCCTGATTTCGTTGCCGTCAGCGTGCGGATAAGCCCCTGGGGTTTAGGCGGCGGGGAGCGGTTTAAATCCTGTACCTGCTGGGAAGCCCGTTCAAGCCGGTGTTCCCGGGAATAGTAAAACACCGGATCCTGGTTTAGGGAATGCCGGTTAGGCCCCTCCCTTTTCCCGCTTTCCGGCCCTTCTTCGCCCTTTTGTTCTTCTGCCATACTCAATCCTTCCCTATAACCAGGCCTTTCCCGCAAGGGCGGCTGCCGGGGGGACCAGCTCCAGGGGGTCTACAAACGAGGCTTCAATGGATTTCCCCGCAGCCATGAACAGAGCCGCCCCGGCCGCCGCGCAGGTATAGCCGTCAAAATCCGCTCCCCCTCCTCGCAATGCCATCGCCCGCATCCGGGCCGCGATGCCGGTACAAAGCCCTGCCAAAAGATCCCCCGAACCCCCCGCGGCAAGGAGGGGGTTCATGCCGTCCACTACCCCGACGCGGCCCAGAGGATCGGCAATGTAGATCACCGCCCCCTTGTACATAATGGTGACCCCCAGTTCCCGGGCGACGCGGCGGAGAACAGGAGCGGGATCCGCCAGGGTTTCTTCCCGGGGGATACCGGTAAAGGCGGCAAATTCCCCCGGATGAGGGGTAAGGATGACGTTCCGGTGAAGGGCCATCCCCCGGGCAAGGGCAATAGCGTCGGCGTCCAGGATGAGGGGCGTCCCCTCCCCTTCGCCGCAAGGGCGGCAGCGTTCCAGAACCCCTTCCAGCACCGTTTTCCGCCCGGCGCTTTTTCCCCAGCCCGGGCCCAAGAGTACGGCATCAGGGCGGAACCTTTCGGGATCATCAGCGGCGCTCCCCGCCTCCCCCACCATGATTCCTCCGGCGGAGGCGGCCAGTATGGGGTACAGTTCCCGGTCGGTCAAGAGCCTGACTATTCCCGCCCCGGCAGCCTGGGCGCCTTTACCGGCGATCCACGGGGCGCCGCTTGAACCCGGAGCGCCTGCCCGTATCTCCGCCACCCCCCGCACGTATTTGTGGGCATCGGGGGGCGCCGGGGGTATCCGCTTTTGCGCCACCTCCCAGCTCAGGAGTTCAATTGAATCATGCCCGTATTTTTTGATCAGTTCCCCAGGGAAAATACCCCCCACGGGAATTAGGTTCCCCCCAAAGCGCCGGGCAAGGGGCTTGAATAACGACGCCTTGAGGGGCTCTATTGCCAGGGTATAGTCCGCTTCCGCTATGGGCATTCCGCCCTTCCACGCGTCAAAGTTCCCCGAAGGCACGTCTATTGCAGCCACCAGAGGGCCTGCAAGGCTGTTCAAAGCCTGAACCATGGCAAGGGGGATGTCCCGCAGGGGCCCTGAAAGCCCGGTCCCGGCAATCCCGTCAATAATGAGATCCGCTTCTCCGATCAGCGTTTCCGCGCCCCTTTCCCAAAGCCGCACCCCTACCCCCATGGCCCTAAGGGCCTTTACCGCTTCAGCGCGGGGACCCGTCTCTCCCGTATTTCCGTCCCGGCTCAGAAAAGCCGTTGCCAGGGATGGGGGAAGGCCGTGTTCCAGGATCAGGGCGCGGAGCATAACCAGGGCATCCGCGCCGTTATTGCCGGAACCGGCCAGGGCAATGACCGGGCCGGGCCGGGGGGTTCCCAAAAGGCCGGGCAACAAGGCGGCGAGGCGCCGGGCGCAGGCCCTGCCGGCCGCCTCAACCAGAGCAAAAGGAGAAAGCCCCCAGTCCCGGGAAGCTTCACGGTCAAGCGCCCCGGCGGCCTCGGCGCTCAAAAGCAGCCCCGCGCCGGGAAGCGCCGTAAGCCGGTTCACGGCGTAACCTCCCCGGCGATACGGTCCGTGCGCCACCAGACCAGCTTGGCCTCCCAGTTCGAGGCAAGGAGGGCCGAGACTATCCCGTCTTCGGAAACGTTAAACGCGTTGAATTGCAGTTCTTCATTGTCCACCCGGATAAACCCCCGGCGCTGTTCATCACGGCCCGATACGCCGGAAGAACCCAGGATTAAGAGCGAATAGCCTTCGTTTACCGGGAAGGACAGGAAAACCCAGCCGCCCCGGATAACTCCCATCATAGAATAGAACATCTTTTCCGATTCCCGCCGGTTTTGTCCGGCGCTTACTTCGAAAAAGGGTACTTCCGCGGTATCAACATAGGAACCGCTCTCCACATCCATGACCCAGATAACGGAGCTGTCGGGCTCCATACCGGAACCGGTATTGGTAGACTCATCGAAGACAGGACGGTAGTAATCCACCTTTATGAACAACTGCCGCTTGTCCGGAGCGGCTATGATAGTTTCCAAAGCGGGGAGCGCGTCGGCGCGATCCGGAGGAACAGGAATAGTATCGTTTCTGATGGGGATAACGTAAAGCAGCATCCCGCTGCCGTCAAACCAGTAAATATTCCACCCCGACGGAAGACGGCATACCACCGCGATTTCATCCTGCACCGAAGCGTAAAGCCCGTTGATCAGGGGAAAGGGAGTGCCGCCGATTCCCTCCTGGCCTAAGTATTCCACAAAACGGCCGGCCTCGTCAAAGTGGAGTACCAGGCCGTCAAGGAGCGCCTTGTTTTCTCCGTCGTAACCGTACCGTTCGTAGGGCAGCCGGTCCCCGGCGTAAATATGTTTCCGGGAATCTATCGTAATAACCCCGGGAGAAAGCAGGGGGTATGTAGAGGCCCAGCGGGTTACTACCCGGTCATCTTTTATGTCGTTACTGAGGGTCAAAGGCTGGGGATTGGTTTCTTTATTATAAATCATAAAGAGGAGATCCCCATAGGAGGTATAGCGGACTATCTTCTGCCCGCTCCCATTGGAAATGTAGAAAAGCCCGTCCCGCATTGCCAGGGCGGTTTTTGCCGTATTTCCCCTTCCTTCAAGGTTGAAGAGGTCAATCTGATCTTCAAGCCGGCCGATTTCCAGGGAAAAGAGATCTTCCCGGGCCACCGAAGGGACCTCTTCTCCGGCGCAGGCAAGAAAAAAAACCAGGGGAAAAAAAAGAAAAGGGCCGAAAGGTTTCATGGTTAAAACCTTAGACAGCCCGGTAAGGCTTGTCAAGGGAAGGTAACCCCCGGAACAGGGTTCCCATAACCGGCCCCGCCGTCATTTTCGTGGAAAGCCGCCACTCCGTACATATACGCTGTTCCGCCGGATGAAACGCATAAGCCCGGAATTGGCAACCCCTGGGGGGGTGTGGCGGCTTACTTTACCACTCCCGCGGCTTAAAGCCCTCCGGAACGCTTATCTTCATGGTATCGCCGCTCTGCTCAATGACGTAGAGGCCCGCCTCGATGACGGCTTCCTTGAGGCTGCTGGGGAAAACCGCCCCGGCGATTGCGCCGAGGAT
>JAITNM010000210.1 GCA_031290475.1 Treponema sp.
TGGAATTTACGCCGGAGATTACAAAAATGCACTCTTTTCTGTTTGAATTTGACTATATTGGATCTTTTTATGGTTTACAATTTGAACGGTTAAACTATAATTTAGTGTGGAAAATGTCACTATGAAATATGAAAAAAAATTACCTGCCCTAATTCTACTACTATTTTCTTTTATAACGGTTTCTTGCCTTACCGAAGGCCCTCTCAAAGTTTCATTTTCAACTTTTACGCCGCCTAATCTTTCTGATGGCTGGGATATATCAGACCCTGATGCTGAAAATATAAACGGTGAACTTTTAAAGGACATATATAAATATGCCCACGAGGACGATGGTATATGGCAGATAAGAAGTCTTCTTGTATTTAGAAATAATAAACTTATAGCGGAAAGCTATATGAAAAACGCAGGCGATAGAACCAACCCGCTTGCCATTTGGTCCTGTACAAAACAATTCACCGCAATAGCAGCCGGCATAGCCGTGGACAAGGGGCTTATCTCAATAAATGACCCTATTTCAAACTGCCTTCCGCAAGTATCATCTTCCCAACACGCCGATAAAAGCCTGATAACTATTGAAAATCTTTTAATGATGAAATCAGGTATTAATTTTAATAATGACGGGTTTAACGGAGAAACGTCTCAACTGCTTCGGGAAGAGCCTTCAAATAGCCTTAATTTTATATTGGGTTTAGGTATGCGAAATACGCCAGGAACCAGTTTTTACTACAATGACGGCGACCCGCAAATAGTATCCGCTGTTTTACAGGAAACGACAGGCAAGTCTTTGAGAGAATGGACAAAAGAAAACCTTTTGGATAAAATAGGCATAACCAGATTACAGTGGCTTTCATATAAAGATGGAATAACCATGGGGGCTTTCGGTATTTTAACAACCCCCAGGGAAATGGCAAAACTTGGACAGCTTGTTATGAATGGCGGACTATGGAATAGTACGCAAATTGTAAGCGCCGGATGGATAGCCGACATGACATTAGCAAAAGTAAGTATGGATGAAACACAAGAAGACAACATCACTTTTGGATATTATTGGTGGGGAGATGCCAGCCGTAACATTGTGTTTATGCGTGGGCATGGCGGTCAATATGTATTTATCAATAAAGCAAAAAATCTTATGGTAGTAATAACTTCTGAACCAAATACACAAGGGGATTTTCAATTATTATTAAATCAAGGGCTTTCGATTTATGACCGTATAGATGCTATTTCAAATTAGTATATAATGACTCTCTCCGCAGCAAGCTGCGGAGTATCGTCGTTGGATAGGAAATTTATTGTACTGCCGGTGTACATACCCCGATTCGAAAATACCGAAGCATTAACCGCTGCAAGCAGCGGGGTATGTACCCCGGCCTCCAATCAACCAACCCCGCCGCAGAGCGGACGGGGCATGTACCCTTCGCAACGAATCAGTGCTTTCCTAGCCTATTACTTTCTTTAACGCGTCGATTTTATCGGTCTTTTCCCAGGGGAACTCGCTCCGGCCAAAATGGCCGTAAGAAGCGGTTTTCCGGTAGATAGGCCGGCGGAGGTCCAGGGTTTCGATAATCCCTGAGGGGGTAAGATCAAACACCTTTTTAACAGCGTCTTCGATCAGCTGCTCCGGAACTTTGGCGGTACCAAAGGTATCCACCATAACCGAGACCGGGAAGGGCACCCCGATGGCGTAGGCCAGTTCCACTTCGCAGCGTTCGGCGAGTTTAGCGGCCACCACGTTTTTGGCAACATAGCGGGCGGCGTAGGCGCCGGATCGGTCCACCTTGGTGGGGTCCTTGCCGGAGAAAGCGCCGCCCCCGTGACGGCCCATGCCGCCGTAGGTGTCCACGATGATCTTCCGCCCGGTGAGCCCCGTATCCCCAAAAGGTCCGCCCACCACAAAACGCCCGGTGGGGTTGATATAGTACTTGGTCTTCTTGTCCAAAAGCCCGGTAGATTCAAGGATGGGCTTAATAATCTCTTCAATAACGCCGGATTCTATATCACTGTAAGAGACATCGGGATCATGCTGATGGGAAACCACCACCGCATCAATACGGATGGGCTTGTGGCCCTCGTATTCTACCGTTACCTGGCTTTTGGCATCCGGGCGCAGCCATTTGATGGCCTGTTTTTTCCGCAGATCCGTTGCCTTAAGGAGGATCTTGTGGGCCAGGGTGATGGGAAGGGGCATGAGTTCCTTGGTCTCGTTACAGGCAAACCCGAACATCATTCCCTGATCCCCCGCGCCCTGCTGGCCTTTGTACTTTTTAAGCCCTACCCCGGAAACACCCTGGCTGATGTCCGGAGACTGGCTGTGGATCATGTCCAGGACCGCCATGGAATGGTAATCCAGACCGTAATCGGGATCGGTATAACCTATCTCTTTTGCCACATTGCGTACCACCTCCTGAACGTCCACAAAGGTTTTGGTGGTTATTTCTCCTCCAACTAAAACCAGGGAGGTCGAAGCGAAGGTCTCACAGGCCACCCGGCTCTGGGGGTCTTCTTTAAAGCAAGCATCCAGGATCGCATCGGACACCTGATCGCAGAGCTTATCCGGATGTCCCTCTCCTACCGATTCGGAAGTAAAAAAATAACGACGATCTGCCATGTTATGTCTCCTTAATAGATATATTATAGAAATCCTATATCTTAACTATGATAATCAATTTTACCGCAAAATTCTTTCATTTGCAAGTACTCAAGCTCAACAGCCTCATTCTTATGTTAAAAAGGGAACCATGCTCTGTCAACTGGGGTATTCTGGGTATTAGGAGGGATTTACGATTTTCGCGGCCCAGGTCTGCAAAACGATACCGAAGGCCGTCGATACGTTTATCGACCCCTTGGCCCCATAGGTGGGGATACTTACCCGCCCAAGGGACGAATCCGCCAAGGTTAGGGCTTCGGGACTGGTCCCGAGCTCTTCCGAGCCCACAATCATTACCCCTTTTTGGGGGAATTTGAAGCGTTCAAGGGGAGTTCCCCCCGTTTCCAGGGCAAAGAAAGGGCCTTCCGGAACATGGCGCTCCGACGTCCTGCCGGCCACCGCCTCGCCGGGCAACGGTGTGCGTTCCCAGGGGATAATATCTACACAACCCATGGCTGTCCGGAAAGCGCGGGGGTGGAGCGGATCGGCGCAGAGGGGAGAAAGGAAGATCTGTTCCACCCCGAAAGACTCCGCGCTGCGGAACATGGCCCCCACATTAAAGGGAGAGCGGATATCCTCAAAATAAACCTGCATCCCCGGGAAGATCCGGCGTCTTGCGGCATTTAGTTTGCCCTGATGGTCGATAAAGTCCCAGTCTGCGGGACTGCGGCCTGTTTCCGCCAGGAGGAGGTGGCGTACTGTGTTAAGGCCCCAAATCACGCCGCCATCGGCGCCGGATGCCGGGGGCAAGGCGTCTGCGCCGAACCGGGAAAGGGCATCCTGTAAATCATTTTGGCCGGCGGCGGAAAACTCCTGGTCTGCCAGAAGCAGCTCCAGGATGGCAGAGAGGGAGCGTAGTTCCGCCTCTTGTAGGTCCCCACCGGCGCTTAGCCGGATTTCGGCCCCGGTGAATACTTTTGTGATTTTTCTGAGCCGCTGCGAACGGGGAAGTTTAGCTAATTTATGCAGGGGAATCATAGGGAAACGCTCGATGGCGTTTTTAGTGCTTCCATAGGAAAGGCCGATTAACCACGAATAAAAAAGCGGGTCCTAAGATCCCGCTCTTCATGGTCCTTAAAATATATTGAAGTTTTTTCAAAATTTGACATTTTGAAAAAACTTCAGGTTTAGAACCCAAATACATCCATAATTTTGTCTGCCGTGGCGTTAATGATCTGTTCATTCAGGTAGGACGGATCATTAATTTTCTGCTTCAGTTCCGCAATCCGGTCTTCCCGAATATCGGGAGCTGCGGATATCAGTTCAATCGCCCGATAAAGTTCCGCCTTCTCAATAGCCTCTGAAGATAGAGATATAGAGTCGGACTTTTCGGTCTCTCTTACGCGACTGTTCTGTCCGGGTCTTTTACCGGGTTGAATGGGCTCCGGAGAACCTATCCTATCGATGGTCATACTCATTTCCTACCTACCTCTATTATCGGCAATTTCCCATTAATAGTTTACATGTTAATTGGTTTTCTTACCAGATACATATATCGAAAATTCTCCTAATTGATCGGCTTTTTCGGTCAGAATTTGACAGATTCTTTCAACCGAACCCCGGAGATATTCCTCGTGCATTTTGGTCATCTCTCTACCAATACAAATATAACGCTCTTTATCAAATTCGGCCAGATCATCCAAGAGCTTAAGTACCCTGAAAGGAGATTCGTAGACCACAAAGGCCGCTTTCAGGGCCAAGAGCTCTTTCAACCGGGACCGGCGGCGCCCTGCCTTGGGGGAAAGAAAACCCTCAAAAACCACGGTTTTGTCCATACCACCGGCAACGCTTACCAGGGAGGCAAAGGCGGAAGGGCCCGGAATGGGGATAACTTCGTGTCCCGCTTCATGGGCCTCCCGTACCAGGATTGCCCCAGGGTCGCTCAATGCGGGAGTTCCGGCATCACTGGCATAGGCTACGGTTTTACCCTCATTCAGGACAGCGATTACCTTTCCTGCGGCAAATTGTTCGTTCCGGGCCCGGCAGGAGAGGAGCTTTACCTGGATCCCCAGATGACTGAGGAGCTTGAGGGTACGGCGGGTATCTTCGCAGGCCACAAGGTCAACGGTTTTAAGGATTTCCACCCCGCGGAAGCTTATATCCCCCAGGTTTCCTATCGGGGTGCCGATAATATAAAGAATTGCCACTGCTCTATGAGTATATCCCCCTTTTTGGGAAGACGCCAAGCGGTAGAACAGAAAGGACTGGACAATATGGAAAAGATTTTTCAATGGTTGATTTTTACGACTATCGGAGTAATTCTCGTCTGGTTCGGATATACCCTCTTTAACACCGTCTTGAAAGGCCGGAGAATCGAAGACAGCGGCAGTGGCCGGGTCCGGACCCGTAGACGGGACGGTTCTCTTATTGAGAGCGGGAATCCCGGGGAGCCCCGGGTATGCCCGGTTTGTTCGGTCAAACTTCTGGAAGGGGAGCGGGTCAAATCGTCCGCTTTCCCGGGGCTCCCCGGCCAGGGCCGGATGATGCATATTTTCGGCTGCGTTTACTGCCTTAATGGGGGCAGGGAGCGCAAATGCCCTGTATGCGGGGCTATTATCGATGTGGATGAAATCCTCGTGGCCCGGATGTTTGAACAGCCCGGCCGTTCCCATGTGCATGTCCTGGGTTGCAGCCGTTGCCGGGAAGTTCTGGCAACGGTAAAGAAAAAGAGCTGATCCTGATGGATATTAACCTAATTGAAAAATCCTTTATTTTTCTCTAAAGGCAATTTTTTGAATTCCGATATTCTAAAAAGAAGCTGGACTAAACCATGCGTCCGTTGGACCTCCATGGCAATGTTCAGGGAGGAACCAGCAGCCTGGGGCTGTACGTCTTAGGGCTGGGAAGTTCCCCCTCACCCTTCCGGGAACGGGCGGGTCGAGGGTTCGTGGCACAGAATTTTAAATTTGAGAATCTTCGTAGAAGAAACTCAAAAGTAAAAATCGTAAACGGTTTTTACAAGATAAAAACTGCAAAGCAGTTTTTATCGGGCATGGATGCCGCGGCGATGAAAGCCATAAAAGATGGTTTGAAGCCGAAAAAGCCAAGGAGTGTATGATGATTATTAATCACAACTTAAGCGCGATGTTTGCCGACAGGTCCCTCAAGGTTACCCAGAGTTACCTGGATAAAAACATGGAAAAACTGTCGAGCGGCTTGCGTATCAACCGCGCCGGCGATGATGCTTCAGGACTCGCTGTTTCTGAGAAGATGAGGAGCCAGATTCGTGGTTTGAACCAGGCGTCTACCAACGCCCAGAATGGTATTTCATTCATCCAAACCGCTGAAGGCTATCTCCAGGAATCTGAAGACATTATCCAGCGTATGCGTGAGTTGGCTGTGATGTCCTCCAACGGTATTTATACCGCCGAGGACCGGTTGTACATCCAGATTGAAGTGTCGGCATTAGTTGACGAAATCGATCGGATTGCTTCCCACGCACAGTTCAACGGCATGAATATGCTGACCGGCCGGTTCGGCCGTCCTATCGGCGAGAATGTGGTTACCGCCTCTATGTGGCTCCATATCGGCGCCAATATGGATCAGCGGGAACAGGTATTTATCGGCACTATGACTGCCAAGGGCCTTGGGGTCCGGAACGTCGGTGACGATTCAATTCTTTCGCTGTCTTCCGGAGACAGCGCCAACCGTGCCATTGGAACCCTTGATGAGGCGATCAAGATCATCAACAAGCAAAGAGCTGATCTTGGCGCCTACCAGAACCGTCTGGAACACGCAGTCCGCGGCCTCGATGTCGGGGCAGAAAATCTGCAGGCTTCCGAATCCCGCATCCGGGACACCAACATGGCGAACGAGATGGTCGGTTATACCAAAAACCAGATCCTCAGCCAGAGCGGTACCGCGATGCTGGCCCAGGCGAATCAGCGGGGACAGAGCGTACTCCAGCTCTTACAATAATTTGTAAGAGGGCGAAAAACCGGAGGTTTTTACCTAGGAAGTTTTTCGCAGCGACCTATTTGGTCGCAAGCGGCCTATTTGGTCGCAGCGACTTACTAGTCGCAAGCGACCTATTTGGTCGCAACGTACCGGGAAGGCGCCGGGCCATTTGTGAGCAAGTGGCCTGGCTCTTTTTTTTAATTGTATATACAAAAATGCCGACTCCTGATCCCCCTGGGTCTACCGCTCTTGCATACAGGGCCGCTCCCGCCGACGTCAAATAGCGTGTATAGCTCAGTTGTTGAAAAACCCGCAAATATGCCTTATTCTGGTAGCTAAGGAGACAACGATGGAAGCCATCGAATTTGGAACATCCGCGATTGACGGAGTAATCGAAATCCCTTCTGAATACCGGAAAGATTTTTCGACCGGGCTTAGGGTTATTTTGATAAAGGACGTCCCCCACTTCGCCGGAAGTCTCGTGAAGCCAAAACAACAAAACGAGGGGGACCCCGCCGAGTGCTGCCATCCTTTGGATGGCTTGGCACGAGGTTCCCCGCCGGATAGTCAAGAGCGGTTAGCGGCTGCCGAACGGCTTGCGGGTTTTTCGTCAAAAAATCCGCTCTCCCTTGAGGAAATCAAAAATGAAAGGCTGGTACGGCAGTGAAAGTGTTGCTGGACACCAATATATTGCTGGACATTGTAGAAAAACGGGAACCTTCTTTTGCGGCTTCTTATGAAGTAATTCTAAAGAGCGCGACAAAAGAAATTGACGCTATTATCGGCGCAGGTTCTGTTACTGATATTTACTATATTAATCGCAGGAATTGCGGAAATGATGAACAAGCCCTCAATTCTATTATTGATTTGCTTAAAGTTGTTACCCTCGTTGACACAAAAGCTGCCGATATACAGGAAGCGATTAAACTTGGATTCTCCGATTTTGAAGATGCAGTTATTGCGGCTACGGCTTCAAGAGAGCAGGCCGGCTATATCATTACAAGGAATGTTAAAGATTTTTCTAAATCCTCTGTCCCGGCGATAAGTCCGGCTGAATTTCTGCAGCAAACGAAAGCCCCCTGAGCGAAGCAGCATCCTCCATTTGTCAACGGTCAATAGAAAATTCCCTCAGACGACATATGTGAGGTTTGGTTTTGATCAAAACCAAACCTCACTTTTCCGTAAGGTTATCAACGCCGCCATCCCACGTTTCATCCGGGGGCGGATCGGAAAGATGTTTCTCGCAGCGGTCAATGTACAGTTTTGCTACCCGGTCTGCACTGTTTTCCTGATACATAGGCGTAAAAAAATTCAAAGCGCCCGCAAAATCCCGGTTTTCGTAAGAAGTAAACCCTTGTTCCCAGCGGAACACCCTGTCCAAGAGGGCTTCGTCCGCCAGTTCCCGCTGTTCCAAAAGTTCGTAGAGCCTCAGGGGGGTATTCACCCCTACTACCCGGACCCGGCTTAAAGGCCGCAGGACAAACTCATCCCCGATTTTTTCCTTAGTGTACTCACTTAAAAGAATACCTCCGGTATTGTACTGCTTGTTGACTCCCTCAAGGCGGGCGGCAAGGTTTACCGCATTACCCATAATCGTGTAGTCCATTTTGTTGGGAGTACCCATGTTCCCCACCACCATATCCCCGGAGTTGATTCCCAGCCGGGTATGGAGGGGAGCGGCGTCCCTTGTGTCCTTGAGGATGCCCTTATGCACCAGGGCTTCCATCACCTTTTCGGTTATTAAACCCTGCTCCAAAACCTCCCGGTTAATTTCCGCTTCCGTTTTTTTCATCTGTATTGCCGAACGGCAGGCAAGGCTTGCGTGATTGGACATGTGAAGGGGGGCGCCGAAGAAGGCGATAATGGCGTCTCCCTCATATTTATCAATAGTACCATGGTTTTCCAGTATGATATTACTCATCCTGGTCAGGTAATAATTTAAAAGTTCTACCAGTTTTGCCGGATCCCCCAGGGCTTCGGAAATGGTAGAAAAACTGCGGATGTCTGTAAAGATAGCGGTCATTTCCCGCTTTTCGCCTCCAAGCTTTAACTGGGAAGGATCGGCGATGATCTGCTCAATTACCGCAGGGGAGAGATACTGGCTAAAGGCGGATTTGATAAACCGCCGCTGGCTGCCCTCGGTAGCATAGCTGTAAAGGGTGGCGGTAATGAACGCCAGGATAGCTGCGGCTATGGGAGCTACCAGGGGAAGCCAGAAGCCTGCGGCAAAGGCCCAGATAGCCAGGCCGCTGATGATTGCCAGAATAAGTATACCGCCCCCAACCGCGATGGGGATTCTGCCGGAATAAAAAACCAGAAGGGTGATGAGTACTATGGCAGCGAACATTAAAACATAAGCCGCCCAGGAAGGAGCCTCCCGGATAAAGTCATTTTGAAGCATATTGTCCAGCATGGTAAGGTGCATTCCCATGCCGGGATATACCGATGATATGGGAGTACTGCAGATGTCGAAAAGCCCCGGGGCGTAGTATCCGAAGAAAACGTATTTTCCCGCAAAATCTTCGGGGTACAGAACAGGTACTTCTCCGCGCCGGTAGTCCTCGGCGCTTTGGAGCACCCAGGAAATACTGTAGGGAATATACGTGTACTGATCGATGCTTCCCCGGAACCGGAGAAGACTCGCTCCGTTTTTATCCACAGGAATAGTGTAATCCCCCCAATGAATAACAGAATCCTTTTCATTGTAGGTAATTTGCCCGTCTATTCCCGCGCTTAGAAGGCTCGCCGCGGAAAGCCCCGGAACCGGCTTGCCGTCAAAAAGGGCGAAGAGTTTTGCCCGCCGGAAGATCCCGTCCGAATCAGGGCTTCCGGTTACATAACCGATTGCTCCGGCGGCATGCCTGAGGGGCTGGATGGGCAATTGGGCGCGGACTTCTTCGTATTGTCCCAGCAGGGAATCAAACCCCTCCGGCTCAAGCAGGGGTGTATCAATATCTTCCGGCCAGGTGGAATCACTCCCCGATTGTGAACTGAAAAAGACGGCCTGAACCGCCCTGCCGTAATTTTCACAGGACTTGGCAAAAGCTTCATCATCTTCAGGGCCGTAAAGGGAAGGCTCAGAAAAGAGCACATCGAAGGCCACCGATTTTGCCCCTCCCTCCTTCATGTAGTCAAGCAGTTCCGCATAAGCCTTCCGCGGCCAGGGCCAGGACCAGTTACGTTCCTTAAGCCCCCAGTCAATGCTTTGCTGGTCCAGGATCACCACCATAATATCTTCGGAAGGACGGGAAACGCCGGCAAGGAGCCGCGTCCGGGAATCGTAGGTCTTGAGTTCCAGATAGTTAAACAACCCATGATAGTTAGCGATCCCAAGGATGAGGGACAGTAAAACTATCATCAGAAGAACTGCGAGGTTTTTGCGGATTTGCCGGTTAAACCCCTGCTTGCGTTTCTGAGATTTTTTACCCTGCCGGCGATTCCGGGAGCGCAGATCCCCCTGTTTTTTTTCCATAAAGCTGGAGAGGCCGCTCTATTTTAACGCGGCGCTAAACCGGGCCCGGCGGTACGCACGGGTATCCGGTACGGATTTTGACCCCAGCCTTCTAACCGCATTGGTGATCCGGTCTTTCGGCGCGGGATGGGTATCGTTAAATCCGCCGGGGAACTTCGGTTGATTCTCGTCCAGGGAACGGAGCATATCCGGAAGACTTTGCGGATCATAGCCTGCGGCGGCAAGCAGGGTGAGCGCCAAAGCATCGGCCCTGAATTCCTGATCCCTGGAATAGCCGCTATTGAACATAGTAGTAACGATATCGGTGATTGATTCGTCAAAGATATCGGTCAGTTCCTCAAGACTCGTTCCTTCGGTAATGGCGCCGGTTATTGAGGCGCCTGTATATCTGAGCGCCCTGAGTATCCGGTCTGTTTTAATTGCCTTTATGCCGTGCTGGAGCTGGATATGGGCCACCTCATGGGCCAGCGCCGCCGCCAAAGCGTCTTCCGAACCGGCGCTGTTAACGAGTCCCCGGGTAACGAAAATATGTCCCCCCGAAGTGGCAAAGGCATTGATCTCATCGCTGTCCAGAATTACCGCATGATAACCATTGTACACATCATGATACCCCTCTTGCGGATCAAGGGGGATGTTTATTACCAGAGCCGCAAGGATCTTGTTGAGATAGGATGTCAGCACAGGCCTTGAACTATCGATGGCGTACCTTGTCAAAACAACGGTCCCCACCGCACGCCCAATGTAGTATTCCTGTTCCGGTGTAATTTCTTCCAAGGCTGTCCGCATCTGCTCCCCGGACTTGACTATGGCATCCGCAAAATCCTGATCTATGATTCCCGCCTTTCCTGCGGCGGCGGCGGAAACGCCTGTGGCGTCAATAAAAGATTGACAGGCGCCCGGCATGACAAGGCAGAGAATGCCCAGTATCAGCATAAGGGGCATGGCAAAATGGGTAGTACGAACTTTCATTTAGTTATCCCCCTTGTTCAAATGCCCTTCCGTAAGGAAGTCGTAGAGTTCCTGCCGGGATACGGAAATCTCCTCCATGGCGTCGATTTCCTGATAATTTACAACAGAACCGGAAGTACGTTTTTTATAGGATCGTTCCACTTCCTGGGAGAACCCCTTTCCGGCCAGGGCCAGTTCATCCGCCGAAGCGGAGGCCGCCGCCCCTGAGACGATCCGTTTAGAAGTCAAGCTGTTTGCCAGAATCCATCCGTTTAATGAGGGCTGCCTTACCGGCTGAACTTCCCTCCATTTGCCGTTTTCCCTAACCACCGTTACCTGATCTCCGTATTGCAGGACAACGACAGTTTCCGCGAAGAACCCGGTAGAGGATTTCAATTCCACGTTCTTAGTCGCCACATACATAATTCTGCCCTGGGTTTGTGCGGTGATTCCGCTTATCGAAAGCACGCCGAACAGAATAAGAAGGAGTCTTTTATTCATATAGCAGATAACCTCTTTTTAATTATACCGTAAAAAAGAGGGGGAGGGAATAGGAAATTATGAAGCTCCTACGGAAGCAAAGTATCGGGTTTTTCAGCGTGTCCCTACGGACAGGCGGCCATTCTAAAAATTGCCCTTGCCTACTGCCAACCAGTCTGTTATACTGGTTGATAGAGGGACTTTTATGACTATTGGAGCGTTTGAAGCAAAGACTCATTTTTCGCAAATTATTGCGAATGTCGAAAAAGGACAGGATTATATTATTACCAAAAGGGGAAAACCGGTGGCGAAAATCACCTCCGTCCCCGAAGAAACCAGGACTTTTGGGGAAGCGATCCTGGAAATGCGGGAATATATGAGGCGTCACTGGAAGGGTGACGAGCCTTTTGACATTCGGGAGGCGATTGAAGAAGGAAGGCGCTGATGCAGTACGTTCTTGATGCTTCTTTTTACGCATCGTTAATTCTTCCTGATGAAAAAGATGAGTACGTGTTAAATTTCTTTTCCACTAAAGGAAAAGATGACACGATGTATGTTCCCCATTTATGGTGGTATGAAATGGGAAATATCCTGAAAAAAGCGATTATGCGAAAGCGTATTGCATATTTGGAAGCTCAAGAGCTTATTTCAATGTTATCCGCCTTAAACGTAATAACCGATACCGAATTCGGCGGCGCGTATGCCCATACGCTGTTAAAACTGGCCCACGATTACAATTTGACCGTGTACGACGCGGCATATCTGGAACTGGCAGAGCGCAAAAAAGCCGTCCTGGGCACCCTGGACGGAAACCTGAAAACGGCCGCTGTTAAATACGGCGTCGAAGCGTTATAGCGCCCGGCCGGGCGTGACGAATGCTGGAATCGACTCTCCGTATTATCAATACCATCCGGGCTATTCCGCCGGGCAAGGTTGCCTCGTATCGTGACATTGCCATCACTGCTGGATTACCCAACGGCGCACGCCAAGTCGCCCGGATTCTCCATTCCATGACTGAAAGCCAAAAATTGCCCTGGTACCGGGTTATCAAGGCCGACGGCCGTATCGCCTTACCCCAGGGATACGGCAAGGAGCTGCAAATAGCCCTGCTCCGGCAAGAAGGGGTAGAAGTTTCGGATACAGGACAGGTGGATATGGCGCAATACGCCGTGTTTGTATCAACAAAACTTGGTTAGGGCTTTAAGTTTACCGCAAATCGAAGGACAGAATAGCCGCAGCTGATAACCCAGTACATAGTTAGCGTAATAGCAGGGGGCGTTCCGGTTTTCTCCGCAACGTGTTAAACCGCTTCATATCCCGCTTTAATCGCCTCTACATTCATGGGGATAAATTTGTGCTTATCCTCTGAAAAGAATTTCTTTAAGATGCCTTCTATTTCCCCAATACTGAGGGCGCCGGTGAGCTTAGCCATGGCTCCCAGGGCAACCATGTTGGCGATTTTACCGTTCCCGATTTTTTCCGCGATTTCCTGGGCGCCTACTTTTACCACCCTAAGATCCTTCCGCCCAGGTTCCTCTTTTACCAGGGTGGAATTGATGAGCAGGAGACCTCCGTCCTTCAGAATCCCTTCGCAAACGGGGAGGGAATCACTGTTCATAACCAGAACCGAATCGGGTTTTGTCACCAGAGGATTTGCGATCTCCCCATCGGAGACGATCACCGAGGCCCTGGCGATGCCTCCCCGTTTTTCCGCGCCGTAAAACGGAAAAAAGGTAACGTTTTTCCCCTCTTTCATAGCGCAGTAAACCCAAATTTGTCCCAGGGAAATGATGCCCTGGCCGCCGAATCCGGCAAAGAGTGATTTTTCGGTCATAGCGCTACTCCTTCCGGGTATTCTGAACATCCTGAAGGGTGTTCTTTATCTCCCCCAGGGGGAAGACGGGGATCATCTTTTGTTCCAGCCACTCCGCCGCCTGAAGGGGATCCATACCCCAGTTGGTGGGACACTGGGACAGCACTTCCACCATGGTAAACCCAAGGCCCGAAAGCTGGGCCTCCAGGGCTTTTTTAATATAGCCCTTGGTTTTCCGGGCATTGGCCGCGTTGTTCACCGCTCCCCGGGCAATATAGCGGCTTCCCTCAAGGCTGCAAAGGAGTTCCGCCACCCGGATAGGGTACCCCATTCCCGCTTTTTCCGGATCTCTGCCCAGAGGAGCGGTGGTCGCTTTTTGGCCTACCAGCGTGGTGGGGGCCATCTGCCCTCCGGTCATACCGTAGATGGCGTTGTTTACAAAGATCGTGGTAAATTTTTCTCCCCTGTTTGCCGCGTGGATCATCTCGGCGGTCCCAATGGCGGCCATGTCTCCGTCTCCCTGGTAGCAGATCACCAGGTGATCCGGCAGTACCCGCTTAATTCCCGTAGCCGCCGCGGGAGTGCGCCCGTGGGGGGGCTGCACCGAGTCGAAATCAAAATAGAGATCCGCCCAGATTGCGCAGCCCACAGGATTGGTAATAATTGCCTTTTCCCGAAGCCCCAGTTCGTCTATGAGCTCGGTGATGATCCGGTGTATAACCCCGTGTCCGCAGCCGCCGCAGTACTTGGTTTGGACCTTGTATAAACTTTCCGGGTAACCCCGGACTTTTTTTTCATCCATAAATAACCTGCCTATTTTCCTAAAATTCGCTTTACATCGGCAAAAACTTCTTCTTCCGTGGGGATCACCCCGCCGGAATGGCCCAACAAGTGAATCTGAGCACGTTTTTCTTTTGACTCAGCTTCAAAGGCCGCGAGCTTTACATCTTCCACAAGCTGACCCATGCTCATCTCCACGGTGAGTATGGGCTTCCCTGTTTCGGCAATTTTTGACAGCGCCTTGTAAGGAAAGGGCCATAAGGTGATGGGCCGGAAAATGCCGAGCTTGATTCCCTCCTGTTCCGCAAGGCGCTGGGCCCCCAGGGCAACCCGGGCAGCGGTTCCGTAGGCTACGATGCTGAGATCCGGCCCTTCTCCGGTAAAAGACCCGCAGTGGGTCTTATAGCCCGAGGCTTCAAAACGGATTTCCCCGGCCTTGATCGTTTCATAGCGTTCAAACCGGGCCCTGGTTTTGGCTTCCAATTCCTCGGGGACCAAATTAATTGAAGTTATATGCCGGGCTGCCTTGTAGGCGGCTCGTTCATTCTGCCGCAGAGACAAATGACCCACGGTCCAATCCCGTTTTGGGAGGGCGCTTACATCCACCGGCTCGGGCAGGACCACCCCTTCCATCATCTGGCCGATGATACCGTCCGCCAGGACTATGGCGGGCATACGGTACTTGTCGGAAAGCTCGAAGGCCAGATAGGTAAGGTCGGCGCATTCCTGGACGCTTTTCGGCGCCAGGACGATGCACCGGTAATCACCGTGGCCGCCTCCCCGGGTGGACTGGAAATAGTCGCTTTGGGACGGGGCGATGGAACCAAGCCCCGGACCGCCCCGGACCACATTGACCAGTACCAGGGGAATGTCCGCGCCGGCCGCGTAGGACATCCCTTCCTGTTTCAAACTGATACCGGGGCTGGACGAGGAGGTCATGGCCCTGGCCCCCGCGGCGGAAGCGCCGTAAACCATATTGATAGCCGCCACTTCACTTTCAGCCTGAATAAAGACGCCCCCGGCGTCCATGAGGTTTCTTGCCATATAGGCAATAAGTTCGTTCTGAGGGGTGATAGGATAACCGAAGTATGCCCGGCACCCTGCCCGGATCGCCGCTTCGGCTATGGCCTCATTCCCCTTCATCAAGACTTTTTCGCTATTCTGATGCATTAATAGGCCCCTATTTCATAGACTTCTATGCAAACATCCGGACAGACTTCAAAGCAGTTCGCACAGGCGATACACTTTTCCGGATGGGCGGGATACGACGGGTAACTGCCCGAGTTATTAGGCCGTGAATCCTGTTCCAAAACTTTAACCGGGCAGGAGCGGACGCAGAGCAGGCATCCCTTGCACAGTTCCCGGTCAATGACTATTTTTCCCTTTTTAGCCATACGTCCTCCATTGCCTACTGACCGCGCAACCTGCGGATTTCCTCCCGCAGCTGCCGGAGCAGTTCATCTTTAGCTGTTAGTTTGGTTGTTAATTCTTCGTCCTTGGCAGTTAGTTTGACGGTTAGTTCTTCCTCTTTGGCAGCCAGCAATTCCCGATATTTCGTCTCAGCCTCTTTGTAAGCCTCTTCGCGTATATATGCGTCCTGTCCCATGCGGATACGGCGGGCATCCTCATATTCAAAGATCATCCATTGAATAGTCCGTATCGGGGAAAACCGCCTGAACTGCCGTACCGTCCCCGCTAGTTCGGGGTGTTTCTTTGCCAGCATCTCTAACTCCTTCATCGTTTTACACTTGAAAAACCTAAGCCAGGGCCATAACGGAGTCCCGTCATCCTGTTCCGGAACCTTGGGTAACTCAAGTATAACGATTTCCTGTAAATCCGTAAACGGCCTGTGAGACCCGGTATTGAGGAAACAATAGATATTTTTATACCGGTCCGCCGGTTCATCTTTGAGCAGAGTATAGTTCAGGATGATGATACTGATGGTGCGATGTATCTCCTGATAACGCTCCCCCGCTCCTACCTGCTCGGTAACGAGTTTCCCCTGGTAATACAGGATTCTGGGGATAATGTCCGAATCGGAGGCGACCTGAACCTCGACATGAAGCACTTTTCCCGACGCCGTGTTGATTCGGATATCGACAATGCCCGATTTGTCTTTCCGCCATCCACGCCTCAGGTGCGGATCAACGATACGCATGGAGCGGTATTCGGCAATGTCGAGATCCAGGACGGCTTTGAGAAGCCCCGCGGTGTTCCCGATGACCTTCTGGTGGCCGAAAACATTCCTTAAGGATTTAACCATAAAGTAACACGAAGTTACACTAAGTAAAGAAACGGATGCCTCAAGAAATTTTCTAGTTGTATTGCGCTAACTTTGTGAAAGGGCTATACTGGAGTAGCGAAGCGCGTTGCGTTCCGCACAATACCAATAAGGGGAACGGTTTGATGCCGTGCCCAAGGAGAACTATTATGAAAAGCGTACTGGAAAACAGGGGGAACAATAACATCCTACCCCCCCCCCCCCCCCGATAGGTTTACTAGGAAATAACCTCCGCTCCAAAAGCAGTACCGGCCGTCCGGCCCCGGGAACCTGCCTCACCCTTCTTATTTTAACCTGCGCCCTGGCCTTTGCGGCCTGCGCCAACCCCGCGGACGGCGGCGGCTCTCTGCCGGCCGGCCCTACCTCGGCGACTTATAACAGCGTGGATTCCAGCGGAAACGGCTATAGCTTAACTATTAGCAGCGCGGGGAAGGCCGCCGCGTACGCGCCAAAAGCGGGCGACAGCTATGTGTTGAAAATCACCTATTCTTCGGGTAG
>JAITNM010000240.1 GCA_031290475.1 Treponema sp.
ACGTTATTTTCATCTATGCGATTATACCCAATTTCAAGAAGCCGCGCTTTTGTGTCAAACCCAATGACCAAATATTTGTTCACATAGCCTTCCATAAATGGGACTTTTGTCAACAGATATAATAAGGAAATTGAAAACTCTGTAAAATTATTGGATAATAAAAGGAATGAAAAAAGTTCAACATAACGTCAGGTGGGAAGGGTGGCTTTCGAACGCCATAGACGAATGGGGCAGGGAAAACGGCAAAAAGAATTTTTCCGATTCGGTGAATTATCTGCTCGCCTGCGAGTTGGATCGCCTGGGCTATAAGCGGGAAATCTACGAGCCGGGAATATATGAAAAGCACAAGGCGGAAAAGGAGGAGAATCATTAACTGGGATACCCGGCAAAGGAGGGTCTCCCCAAGCCCTGGACCCACGGCGGGTTATACGGCTTTTTCCATTGCTTCCCGCAAAATGGAGTTCATGCGGGTTTGATAGCCTTTCCCGGCGCTTTGAAGCCATTCAATTACATCAGCGTCAAGGCGGACGTTCACGGTCTTTTTGATAGGCTTATAATTCGCCATGTTTCGATAATGTGAAGGCCGCAACTGTGCAAGCTGTTCATCGGTTAATTCTGGGCTATCGGAAAAATCAGTATTCTTGAAAACCTTAATTTCCTCCGCTATTCGTGCTTTTTCTGTAGTAGTCATTGTATGCCTCCTTTTCCTTTGGCGTTGCTTCCCGCGCCATAATTATCTGGGTATCGCCATCAGCCTTGTCCGTTGTTACCACAAAAAGAATAATCATGTCATGGAAGCGGCCTATACTGATATAGCGGTCTTCGTCTAAAGATGAATGTACCGCATCGTAAAACTCTAATAAATGTGGATCGTCAAAAACGTCCACGATGTCGGAAAGATAAAAGCCATGTTTACGCTTGTTTGTCTCATTTTTTTCTTCGGTCCATGTAAACATTGCTTTCCCTATATCTATACATAATTGTATAGGCATATTATGAGATCGTCAAGGGATTTCGGTAGGTTTTTTCCTAATTCCGTATTCGCCGTTGGCGCCTTCGTGGTTAAATTTGATTTTATTTTTTGTGGGTCAAGTTTAGCCCCAGGATAAAGGGAAAGCTTAGTACACAGTGATGGCGGGGCCCTACAGGTTTACCCTTTCAAAGTTTTTCACCGAAAGCCGGAACGAGAGCCAGGCCGTTCCCGCAAAGAACCCAAGGCCCGCGCAGAGCGCCAAAAGCTGAAATACCAGCGCCTGGGGAGCAAAGGTGTCCAGGACCCGCTTCAGTTCCGGCAGGAGGGCGGTTGCTGTTTCCAGAATGCCCAGCGCCGCCCCGTATCCCAGGGCGCCAAAGAACATGGGGAGGCCGATCTTATACCCGGTTTTAAAAAAGACGGGCAGAAAAATGAGGTTAAAGAGTCCCAGGGCTATGAGCAGAAACCCGGCACAGGCGCTGTTTGGGGCAATGCCCGGTCCGTCTTCTCCGGGATGCAGGGCGTAGAGCGCCGCGAAGGGGATAAAAACGGCCAGATGAAGGGCCTCAATAAAAAACGCCAAAAAGCACTTTGAGAACACCTGGGACTTCCGGGATACGGGCAGCAGGGCGGTAAATTCAAGATCCTTGTTTATCCGCCCCATGTTGAAACTGCCGTAAACCCCAAGGAGCGCGTAACTTACCCCTATGGTTGCGGCATAGCCGGGGAGGAACATCAGGGCCGAGAAAAACGGGAAAAGGTAAAACACCGGGTGGACTGCCATGCGCAGTTCTTTGTAGAGGAGCGCTTTCAAGCGGGGAACCGCGAACCGGAGGTTCGGCGATCCTGCGGATCCCGGTTGGGGTTCCATGTACCCGCCGCTTCCCGGTGATGGTAGATCATGATATCCTCAAGGGCGGCATCTGTGCCGGTTAAACGCCGGTGTTTCTCAACAAGGCCTTCCCTGGTGTCGTCGGCGATAAGTTCCCCGTTCTTAATAAAGATGATACGGTCCGCGCACTTGTCCAGGTCCGCCGTGATATGGGTAGAAAAAAGAATGCTCCGATCGGCGGAAGAGGCAATTTCCCGGAAGAGACCGAGGAGCTCGTCCCGGGCTACCGGGTCAAGGCCGCCGGTGGGTTCGTCCAGGATCAAAAGCTTTGCGTTGTGGGACAAGGCCAGGGCCAGGGCAAATTTAACCTTTGAGCCCGCGGATAGTTCTCCTATTTTTTTTTCCGCGTCAATGCCGAACCGGCAAAGATAATCATTAAAAACATTTCCGTCCCATTCGGTAAAAAATCGCCGGTACACATCGGCTACTTTTTTTGCTTTTGTTTTTTGATAGTAATCGGCCGGCCCCGGCATAAATCCTATTTTCTGTTTTAAGAGGGCTTCATGTTCGTAGAAATTCTGTCCTAAGAACCTGACCGTTCCGCTGTCCGGTTTTGCGATATTGAGGATCGATTTTAATGTGGTGGTCTTCCCCGCGCCGTTTACGCCGATAAAACCCAGGATGCAGCCCCCGGGCAGGGTAAATGAAATGTCCTTAAGGCTGAAAACCTCCCTCCCCGTAGGGTTTCCCCGGTTCGGGCCGGAATAGGGATAGGTCTTATTCAGCTTTTCAACTTCAAGCATGGCTTTTCCGGTTTCACCGTTGTAATAGCCAAGGTTTTCCATAACGCCCCCTTCCCTATTTCCATAACAGGATTAAAAGGTTGTGTCAATATTATGATCTGTTGTAATCCTTTAAATTATGATATGATTCCATTAAATCAATTTTTTTCATTAAGGAGAGAGGATAATGAGCAATAATATTCCCGATGTAAAACTGGGGATCATCGCGGTCTCAAGGGACTGCTTTGTGCTGTCCTTGTCGGAAAACCGCCGTGCGGCCCTGTTTAGGGCCTGTGAGAAAAAAGGCATCCCGGTTTTTGAAGCCAAGACTACGGTTGAAAGTGAAACGGACGCTCTTAAGGCCCTGGAAGAGGTCAACAACGCGGGCTGTAATGCCCTGATGGTATTCCTGGGGAATTTCGGGCCCGAAACCCCGGAAACCCTTATCGCCCGGTTCTTCAAGGGACCGGTGATGTACGCCGCCGCCGCGGAAGATACGGGAAAGGACCTTATCAACGGACGGGGAGACGCTTACTGCGGTATGCTCAACTGCTCCTACAACCTGGGTTTACGGAAAATCAAGGCGGTGATTCCCGAGTACCCGGTGGGAACCGCCAATGACATTGCCCTCATGGCGGCGGACTTTATCCCCGTGGCCCGCGCCCTTCTCGGCGTTTCCGCTCTCAAGATCATCAGCTTCGGCCCCAGGCCCCAGGACTTCTTTGCCTGCAACGCCCCGATTAAGGGACTCTACGATATCGGCGTGGAAATTGAGGAAAATTCCGAGCTCGACCTTCTGGTTTCCTACCGGGCCCATAAGGATGATACGCGCATTGCCGGTGTGGTAAAGGATATGGCCGATGAATTGGGGGCGGGGAATCAGTACCCCGATCTCCTCCCCAGGATGGCCCAGTTTGAACTTACCCTGCTTGACTGGGCGGAAGCCCACAAAGGAGCGCGGAAGTACACAGCCTTTGCCAACAAGTGCTGGCCCTCCTTCCCCGGCGAATTCGGTTTTGTCCCCTGTTATGTAAACAGCCGCTTTGCGTCCCGGGGTATGCCGGTAAGCTGCGAAGTTGATATCTACGGCGCCTTGAGCGAATATATCGGCGCCTGCGTCAGCAACGACGCAGTAACACTGCTTGACATTAACAACTCGGTTCCGCAGGATCTGTATGATTCTGAAATTAAAGGAAAGTATTCCTACACCCTTAAGGATGTTTTCATGGGCTTCCACTGCGGTAACACCCCGGTCTGCAAGCTCAGGAAGGAAAAGAACACCGCCCTTAAATTTCAGCTTATCCAAAACCGGACTCTGGAAGGAGGCAGGACGCCGGACTTTACCCGGGGTACCATGGAAGGGGACATCGCCGCCGGAGACATCACCTTCTTCCGGCTCCACGGCGGGAGCGACGGCAGGCTCCAGTCCTACATTGCCCAGGGCGAGGTGCTCCCCGCGGCCACCGGCTCATTCGGCGGCATCGGCATTTTCGCCATACCCGAGATGGGACGTTTCTACCGCTATGTGCTTATCGCCAAAAACTACCCCCACCACGGCGGCGTAGTTTTCGGCAGGCACGGCAAAGCCCTCTTCACGGTTTTCAGCTACCTGGGAGTGGAGGACATTGCCTACAACCAGCCCACGGGTACGCGGTATCCGACGGAGAATCCCTTCGCGTAATTATATAGCGTCTGTCCATAGAAACAGCAGGTCTTGTGGACAGACGATGGCATTGTATCTTTACTTTAACTATGCGAAATTAATTTCTAAAAAACCAAAAAAAATACAAAAAAACAAAATAAAAAACAAACAACAAAACTATTGTTTTTTAAACCGCAGAGATATTGTTTTTTTTCATAATTTATATTATGCTATTTTGTGATGAGGTCATCCCCTTCGATGGTTTGGCAGTGTTTACTTACTTTCTATCTTTGTGAATTTCCTCCATACCTTTTTTTTACAAGGACAGCATAATATGAAAATTGGTAAAAAGCTTATTATTATCATTATCGCCCTCAATCTCCTCGGCACGGCCGTTCTGGTAGGAACGATACTCAGTCTTTCCCGGAGACAGATCACGGAGCTTACAGTCAACGAGATAACTAATCTGGCGGATAAAAACAGCAAGGACATCAGGGCATGGCTGGAAGTATACATGGATACGGTCCGGGCTGTGGCGCAAATAATGGAACAGTACGAACAGTTTAGCGCGGCTGAACGGCGTCCGCTCTTTAATCTGATGGTCAGGACCATGGCCGAAAAGAATTCAGGAGTAGCCGGGGCCTCCTGCATCTGGGAACCAAACGCCCTGGACGGACTGGACGCCCAGTTTGCCAATACCGAGGGGACCGACGCTTCCGGCCGGTTTATTCCTTACTGGGGCCGGACGGCGACCGGTTTATCCCTGGCGCCCCTCGTGGGTTATGAAACCCCCGGGACCGGGGATTATTATCTTATCCCCAAGAAAACCGGCAACGAAACCATGACCGAACCCTATTGGTATCCCATTGACGGACAGAACCGGCTTATAACCACCGTAATCACGCCGATTAAAAACCAGGGCCGCTTTGTGGGGGCAATGAATTTTGATATTGATATATCCGCCATACAGGAACAGGTACAAAAGATAAAACCTTATGCGGGCAGCATAGCGGCGGTGTTCAGCAACGGGGGTATTGTAAGCGGTCACTTTGATACGAACAGAATAGGTAAGGCCATGGCGGATACAGAAACAGATATTGCCGGTCCTTATTTATCGGAGCTTATTGCCGCCGTCCGGGACGGGCAGGAATACTCCTTTACGAATTACGTTCCCACTCTCGGCAAAAAAATGTTCTTTGTCTCTGTTCCCATCATCTCCGGCAACACTACTACTCCCTGGGCCTTGATGATCGGCATTCCCATGGGTGTCATCACCACGCCGATTTACCGTATGCTCATCTATTCTGTCATCATCGGGGTAATCACCCTTTTCGTTATGTCCGCAGGCGCCTTCTTTTTAGCCCGTTCCATCAGCAGACCCTTAAGCCGGATGGTGACGATACTGGGCGATATTGGAGATGGCGATTTAACCAAACGCCTGGATTTTAAGAGCAAAGATGAGATCGGGGAAATGACCGGTTCTTTCAATGTAACGCTCGATAAAATACGGCAGCTCATTCTGATCATCAAACAAAAAGCATTTTCCCTTTCCGGAATAGGTACGGAACTTTCCGCGAACATGACCGAGACCGCGGCGGCTATAAACGAGATTACCTCAAACATTGAGAGCATGAAAAATCAGACGGTTAATCAGAGCGCCAGCGTTGCGGAAGCGGGAAGCGCTATGGAAAAAATTACCGGTAACATCAACGATCTTAACCGCCAGATAGACGCGCAGGGAGAGAGCGTTGCTCAATCTTCGTCGGCAATTGAGGAAATGCTTGCCAACATTCAGTCGGTAACTCAAACACTGATTAAGAATACCGAAAACGTAACCGATCTTTCCGAAGCTTCCGAAATCGGCCGCGCAGGCCTTGAAGAGGTAGCTGCGGATATTCAGGGAATCGCCCGGGAATCGGAAGGGCTTTCGGAGATCAATGCGGTCATGGAAAACATCGCAAGCCAGACGAACCTCCTCTCCATGAACGCCGCCATCGAGGCGGCCCATGCCGGGGAAGCGGGCAGGGGTTTCGCGGTGGTGGCCGACGAGATCCGAAAACTCGCCGAATCTTCGGGAGAACAATCCAAAACCATATCCTCGGTGCTCAAAAAAATAAAGGGATCTATTGATAAGATCACCAATTCCACCGACACGGTGCTGAAAAAATTCGAGGCCATTGATTCGGGGGTCAAGATCGTTTCCGAGCAGGAAGAGAATATCCGCAACGCCATGGAAGAACAGGGACAGGGCAGCAAGCAGATCCTTGAAGCGGTGGGCCGTCTGAATGAAATTACAAACCAGGTCAAGGAAGGTTCTGTCGAGATGCTTTCCGGTAGCCGGGAAGTAATTGATACCAGCAAGAGTATGGGAGCCATAACCCAAGAAATCTCCAATGGGATGAGTGAAATGGCTACCGGTGCGGAGCAGATAAATATCGCGGTAAACCGGGTAAATGAAATCAGCAGGACAAACAAGAGCGATATTGATGAATTGATCCAGGAGGTTGATAAATTCCGGATTGAATAGCGGTGATCTTAAAATGAGGGCATTGATATCAAGCGCCATAAAAGCTACAATCAGGTTAAGAAGAAGAAAAAGCACAAAGTCGAAGAAGTTTTCAAGGGTAAAACTTAGTTTTTCCTTTCCTTTCTTGACTTATTCGCGGTTCAAAATTCTTCATTGTTTATGGAGTAACAAATGGTAGAAGCCCTGAAGAAAAATCCGGCCTGGAAGGGACGGAAAGGCCCGGTGGTCCTGGTG
Source organism: Treponema sp. (assembly GCA_031290475.1). Classification (GTDB taxonomy): domain Bacteria; phylum Spirochaetota; class Spirochaetia; order Treponematales; family Breznakiellaceae; genus JAITNM01. The sequence goes on from JAITNM010000240.1 coordinate 6,991, forward strand.
ATTATGGACGGCGTGGGGTATGGAAAATACAAGGAAGGGGACGCGGTGGCGGATTCCAAGATGTGCCATCTTGACGCGTTGACGGCCAAGAGCCCCCATACAAAACTCAAGGCCCATGGAAAAGCGGTAGGCCTCCCCTCGGATGACGATATGGGGAACAGCGAAGTGGGGCACAATGCCATGGGCTGCGGCAGGGTCTTTAACCAGGGCGCCTCCCTGGTGTCCAACGCCATCGAAACCGGGGCTATGTTTACCGGCAAGGCCTGGAAAGAGGTGACAGGAAACCTGACCGGCGGCGCCGGTTCCGCAGGCCGCGCTCCTACCCTCCACTTTATCGGTCTTTTTTCGGACGGAAATGTCCACAGCCACCTGGATCACCTCAAGGCCATGATTAAGCAGGCCAAAAAGGACGGGGTCAAGCGGGTGCGGGTGCATACCCTGTTTGACGGCCGGGACGTGGGGGAAACCAGCGCCCTGGAATACATCGATCCCTTTGAGGCCTTTCTCAAGGAACAGAATACCGGTGATTTTGACGCGAAGATAGGCTCCGGGGGCGGCAGGATGTGGATCACCATGGACCGCTACGGCGCGGATTGGTCCATGGTGGAACGGGGCTGGAAGGTGCATGTCCACGGGGAGGGGCGGCAGTTTTCAAGCGCCCGTGAAGCGGTAGAAACTTACCGCAAGGAGATACCCGGCATCATTGATCAGGACCTAAAGGAATTTGTGGTGGCCGAAAACGGAAAACCCATCGGTACTATCGAGGATGGCGACTCCGTTGTTGATTTCAACTTCCGTGGAGACCGGGCGCTTGAAATCACCGCCGCCTTTGAGGAGGATACCTTTACCAGGTTTGACCGGGGCAGGAGGCCGGAGATCTGCTATTCCGGCATGATGGAATACGACGGGGATCTCCACGTGCCGAAGCGCTACCTGGTAAGCCCCCCCTCCATCGACAGGACCCTGGGTGAATACCTGGCCGCCAGCGGGGTACGCACCCTTGCTATCTCGGAAACACAGAAGTACGGACACGTTACCTATTTTTTCAACGGCAACCGTACCGGTAAATTTGACGAAAAGCTCGAAACCTACGTTGAAATAAAAAGCGATGTTCTTCCTTTTGAGCAGCGGCCCTGGATGAAGTGCGCCGAGATCGCCGATCAGGTAATAGAAGCTGTTGGTTCGGGAAAGTACGACTTTATCAGGCTCAACTTCCCCAACGGCGACATGGTGGGCCACACGGGGATCTATCAGGCGGTGGTATGTTCCATGGAGGCCATGGACCTCCAGCTTGGGCGTATCGCCAAGGCGGTGGATGAAGCGGGCGCAGTATTAGTACTCACCGCGGATCATGGGAACAGCGATGATATGTACGAGCATGATAAAAAGACAGGAGCCGTGTCGCTCAAGGCAGACGGCACGCCGAGGGCAAAAACCAGCCACAGCCTGAACCCGGTGCCCTGCATCGTCTACGATCCTGATTACAGGGGTGAGTACCAGGCGGAACCGAAAGACAGCAGCCTAAACGAAGGGCTCGGGATCAGCTCTATCGCCGCGACGGTGATAAATTTGCTCGGCCTTGTTCCCCCTGCGGACTACGACAAGCCGGTACTGAAACGGTAACAGAATATGCTGAAATAGCGGCGCCCCCGGCCTTTACACAATTCCTCATCCGGTTTATAGTTGCCCTATGGGCGATGCGGAAAAAAAAATACCCGAAGAAGAAAAGCGGTACACCTACGCCGGTTACAGGGAATGGGATCTGGCCGAGGGCGAGCGTTATGAGCTTATTTACGGTATCCCCTACGCTATGTCCGCGCCAAACGCCTACCACCAGACGATATTAATGGAATTAGGCAGGCAAATCGCAAATTATTTGACCGGCAAACCCTGCAAGGTTTATCCCGCCCCCTTTGACGTCCGGCTCTTTTACGCGGAGGACGAAAGCGACGACACCGTAGTCCAGCCGGATATTGTTGTAATCTGCGATCCGGAAAAGCGGGGCTATGAGGGCTGCCGGGGCG
>JAITNM010000270.1 GCA_031290475.1 Treponema sp.
AATTTCATATTTTTCCTCGCTTATATACAGACATAGGCCCCATCGACAATCAAATCGCTGCCATTTGTATAGCCGGAACTGTCGGCGGCCAGATAAATCACCGCCCCAATGAGTTCCTCTGGTTTACCCATGCGGTGGGCGGGGATCAGGGGCATCCAGGCGTCTTTAAGCTCCTTGGGAGTATCTACGCTCATAGGAGTTGCGATATAGCCGGGACTCAGGCTGTTCACCCGTATGCCGTACTCAGACCACTCCACCGCCAGGGAACGGGTCATGTGGATAACACCGGCCTTGGATGCATTGTATGAAGCCTGCCACTGGGGGATATTTACAATTGAGCCCGACATAGAAGCCATGTTGATGATACTTCCCTTGATGCCCTTTTCGATCATAAGCCTGCCCGCAGCCCGGGCCACCACATACTCACCGGTCAGATTGATGTCCAGCACCTCCCGCCATTCGGCAATGCTCGCATCCAGGGTATCTTTGTGAATGCAAATTCCGGCATTATTAAATACAATGTGAAGGGCCCCGGAACGGGAAACAATCTCTTTAAGGGCGGCGTCTACAGCCTTTTCGTTGGTAATATCGGCAATAAGACTGTATGCTTTGCCGCCGGCCTTCTGAATCTGGGCCACTGTTTCATCGGCGCCGGTACGGGAGACAATCACAGTCTCCGCTCCTGCATTGGCAAGGCCCAGAGCAACCACCTGTCCTATACCCCGGCCGCCGCCGGTAACCAAAGCAACTTTCCCCTTAAGGCTGAAAAGACTATCCAGATAGCTCATATTGCTCCTTCCTGTTAGTTTTATGGACAATTTTTCACTAGTTAAAAAACATTATATAAAGTACTTTATAAAGATTATAATTTAGATGTATTCCTTTGTCAACTAAAAAGATCTTTCCACTATTACTTCAATTTATCAAAATGATATTAAGCTTATTTTACAAAACAGTAATAATCCTATATTCCATATTGAAATACTTAATAAAGTAGTTTATATAAGATATATCAGTTAAATAACAGAAAACTAAAAATCTGGAAAAAAGAGGGAAAACAGGGTATGCTGCCTAAAAATCAGACCAACCGAAACCGGATATACCAGCTCGTACATGAGCGGGGAAGTATTTCAAAGCCGGAAATTGCCGCATTGTTGGGAATCAGCCTGCCCACGGCTATTCAGAACGTCAAATCCCTTCAACAGGAAGGGCTGCTAAAAGAAGGGGAAATTCTTGAATCGACCGGCGGGCGTAAGGCCATAGCGGTAACCTGTGAAAAAAACGCCAAATTTGCCATCGGCACCGATATTACCCGGAACCATATCAGTATTGTGCTTATCAATCTTGCCGCTGATATTATTGAAAGCGCGAGGGTTGAAATGGTTTATGACAATACCCCGGCATATTATCAGGAAGCGGTCCGCCTTATTAATCAGGCGGTTACCGTCTCGGGAATAGACCCTGATGACATTCTTGGGGCCGGTTTTTCGGTTCCCGGGGTTTTAACCAGGGACGGGCAGATGATAATTTATTCCCACGTGCTGGGGGCTTCGGCCCTCCAGTGTTCCACCATCAGCCGGGGACTGAATTACCCATCGGTATTGTGCAATGATGCCAATGCGGCGGGGATTGCAGAAATGTGGAAACACAAATACCGTACCGATGCGGTGTATCTCTCCTTAAGCGATACGGTGGGAGGGGCCATTCTTTTGCACAATGAACTATATCTTGGAGAAAACCAGCGGGGAGGCGAGTTCGGTCATTTTACCCTGGTCCGGGACGGCCTGCCCTGCTATTGCGGCCGCCAAGGCTGTGTTGACGCCTATTGTTCCGCCCTGACCTTGTCCCGGCATGCCAACGGAGACCTGAATTTATTTTTTGAAAGGCTTAATAACGGTGACAAGAATATAAAACCGGTATGGGAGCAGTATCTGTCTTATCTAACTACTACAGTCAATAACCTTGCGGTTTCCTTTGACTGCACGGTAATTCTGGGCGGTTATCTTGGCGAATTTCTGGAACCATACATTGAGGATATCCGCCGTTCTGTCGCCCAGGTAACGACTTTTCTTGGAAATGAAGACTACATAACTGCCTGCGCCTATAAAAAAGAGGCAGCCGCGGTTGGAGCCGCCCTCTTATATATTCGTCCGTTTATCAACCAACTCTAACGGGTTAGAAAAAGCAATTGATATGGTGATTCAGAAAAATCCGCCGGTACTCTTCCAGATCTTCTTTATGAAGCTGGGGCGCGCCCCGCATTGGATAGGGGATGTTCAGGACCTCATATTTTTTTTCACCGAATTGATGGAAGGGCAGCAGTTGAACCTCTTTCAGCCCCAGTGAAGTAAGAAGCCGGACAAAACCTTCGGCGTCTTCCGGGGCATTGTTAAAACCGGGGATAACCGGAATCCGGGGCAGTACCGGCTTCCCCCCGGCGAGGGCGTTTTTCAGGTTGTCCAGGATGGGGGCCATATGAACCCCGGTTCCTTCTATATGATGGCGGTCATCGTAATGCTTGATATCAAAGAGGAGTAAATCCGCCGGCTCAGTCGCTTCCTTGAACTCATCCGGCGGGGCGTATCCGGTCGTTTCCATGGCGGTGTGGATGTGCCGCTCCTTGAGGGCCTGTAAAAGCAAGGCGGCAAATTTCCCCTGGGCCAGGGGCTCTCCGCCGGACAGGGTA
>JAITNM010000294.1 GCA_031290475.1 Treponema sp.
AATAAAATTATTTAAAGCGGTTAAAACATAAATTTAAACGGCATTTAGATAAAGTAACCGGCTTTATGGACAGACACTAGATACTGAGTCCGGTCTCCTTAAAAGCCTGTTCAAGATCCCCCACAATATCTTCGCTGTCTTCGATACCTACGCTGAAACGGAAAAAACCGCCATGAAATTCTTCCGGGTAGAGATACTGGCGTTCATCCTTTTCTCCAAGAAAAACGATGAGGCTTTCGTCGTGTCCCAGAGAAACCGCGGAAGTGATAAGCTTTAAATTGCTCACAAAACGGTTGTGGGTATCATGATCCGCCTTTAAGCCGAAGGAAAGGACGCCGCCGAATCCCGGGGACATCTGCAAAAGAGCCGTCCTGTGCCCCGGATGGCTTTCCAGTCCCGGATAGGCGACAAAGCGCACAGCGGGAATGTCCTCCAGATAGCGGGCGGCCTTGAGGGCGTTCCCATTGTGCTGCTTCATACGCAGGGGTAGTGTTACGGCGCCCCGCATAATGAGCCAGGCGTTAAAGGGGCTGATTGCGCCCCCCAGGTTCACCTGGGACTGGAAACGGATTATATCAAGGTGTTCTTTCCTGCCGATGATGGCCCCGCCCATGGCGTCCCCGTGGCCGTTAATGTACTTGGTAAGGCTCTCCACGGAAAAGTCGGCGCCCAATTCCAGGGGCAGTTGATTATAGGGGGACGCAAAGGTATTGTCCACCGAGAGGAGGGCCCCCGCGTCATGGGCGATTTTCGCAATGCCCTTTATATCGGAAATACCGGTGGTCGGGTTTCCGGGGGTTTCAATGTGAATGAGCTTTGTGTTGGGACGGAGGGCGGCGCGGACTTTTTCTGCGTCAGAAGTATCTACAATAGTAGTTTCAATGTTGAATTTGTTGTTCAGAAGCTCATTGAAAAGCCGGTACACGGCGATATACGTTACGCTTGAAAAAACCACATGGTCCCCGGTTTTGAGGAGGGCGAAGAACAGGCCCGACAGGGCGGCAACTCCGCTTCCCAGCGCAACACAGTCTTCCCCGCCCGAAAGGGAGGCCAGCTTTTCTTCCAGGTATTTCTGGTTTGCCCCGCCGTTACGGGTATAGACATTTTTATCCGAGGCGCTCCAGTTTAAACCCGAAGGATCGTAGGGCAATTCATAACTGTTGGCCATCACAATAGGCCGCCGGATGGCGCCGGTTTCACGGTCAACATCGTTTCCTGTATGTACCCGCCCTGGTTTGAAAACCGAATCCCCTGCCGTAGCTTCGCCTGCTCATGCCTTTCCACTCCTTTCCAATAATGAACGCAGATTTCCTGTTGTGAACCCCATGGGACAGTAAGTACACCAGGCCCGGGGGGTAAACAGTATACCGGAAATAAACGCCAGGGCGGTGGCAACTTCCATAAACACAAGAACCGTGTTCCCCAGAAAGTACACGCCCTTGAGAACCGAATAAATGATAAGGCTGATAAAGGTTCCCATCATGAGGGCCCAAAGAATCCAGCGGAAGGCTTTGGCCTTAAAAAATGCGGGCTTGGGGAGCCCCAGGGAAATTTTTTTGGTAAAGGTTTTAATGAATGAGCCTCGGGGACAAATTCTCGCGCAGTGCATTTTGCCCCTCCCCGAAAGGGCTATGATGATGGGCGTAAACATACACACAAATCCGTAGAGGCCGAAAGGCTTCCAGATATTGGCGATAACCATCCAAACAATAGTGATAATCCATGACCAGCCCTGGATGCTTTTTACCCACGAGGCCGTCCCGCCTTTAGATTTCGTTACCGTTACTGTTCCCGCAGATTCTCCCATAGTTTTCTCCTATTGACGATCTCCTATCTAATTACTAGCTCTATTTCTTTTGATGCGCCCATATACCGCTCGTTCCCCGCAAAAGAAACCAGGGCCCGGTATTGCCCCCGCTCCACCGGAGGGCCGCCAATAGACATCAACGCAGTATTACTGTTTAAACCCACAGTATTACTGTTATCAATAATAGTATTACTGTTTTTATATACAACATAATAAGTAATGTCCAGTTTCACCGGGGCGTCTGCCGAAGCGGCGGCGATTTTTGGTTTTCCGTCATAAACAAATTCCTGCCTTTCCTCCGCATTGATGATAACCAGCGCTTTCTGAATATGGTACTCAACTTTGATACTCGGCCCCTGCTTGTACCCGTTCCCCCCAGGCCGTTCAATCCGCACAAAATAGTCCCCCACTTCGCCGGGAGCTTCGGCGCTTCCCCCTTCGTTTTTAAGCAGCGATTCTTCCGAGGCAAAATAGGTGATGATAAAGGGAGGCGCATCGCCTTTTGCGGCTTGCGCTTCAATAGGCTGAGGCCTGCCATTGTACAGGGTATGCTGATACGTTGCCGAAGTAATAATAGGCGGCTCTTCCGGTTCTTTCCGCGACAAACATCCCGCCGCCGCTAATGCCGCAAAGGGAATGATGATTAAACCCGCCCTTAAAAAACTCCTCACTACTAACTCCTCCCTCCTCACTACTTCAGTTTTCCAAATCCGAAAGCTGGGTTGAAAGGTACCGTTCCCCAGAGTCGGGTAGAATTACTACGATATTTTTACCTGCGCTTTCAGGACGGGAGGCGATCTTCAGCGCCGCCCAGACCGCCGCTCCGGCGGAAATGCCCACGAGGATTCCCTCGGTGCGGGCGACCTTGCGGGCTGTGTTGATGGCGTCGTCATTGGTAACCCGTACAATTTCATCAATAATTGAACGGTTGAGTACTTTGGGAATAAAGCCCGCGCCTATGCCCTGTATGCGGTGGGGTCCCGCAAAACCGCCTGAAAGCACCGGCGAGGCGTCAGGCTCCACGGCCGCTATTTTTACGCCCGGCTTCCTGTTTTTAAGGACCTCTCCCACGCCGGTGATGGTTCCCCCGGTACCCACGCCGGCAACGAATATGTCCACCGTCCCGGCGGTATCGGACCAGATCTCCTCCGCAGTAGTTCTGCGGTGGGCTTCCGGGTTAGCCGGATTATCAAACTGCAATGGCATAAAGCTTCCGGAAATCTGACTTATCAGTTCTTCCGCTTTCCGTACCGCCCCCTTCATACCGTCCTTCCCTGAGGTGAGCACCACGTCGGCCCCCAGCATCTGAGCCAGCTTGCGCCGTTCCACAGACATGGTTTCCGGCATGGTAAGGATAAGCCTGTACCCACGCCGGGTGCAGGCAAAGGCAAGCCCTATGCCGGTGTTCCCCGATGTAGGCTCGATCACCGTCCCTCCCGGCTTAAGTTTGCCGTCCCGTTCCGCCGCGTCCAGCATGGCCGCCCCGATACGGCACTTGACGCTGTTCATGGGGTTAAAGGACTCAACTTTTGCCAGTACAAGCCCCGGAAGTCCCTCTCCCAGTTTGGCAAGTTTTACCAGCGGCGTATTCCCCCTGGTTTCGGTGATGTTATTGTAAATTTTACCTCTGCTGTCCGCAGAATTATTTTCATGTTGATCCACTTTTACTCCTTCAAAAAAACCGCAAAATCGAGGAAGTCAAAAAAGTTTTTAATCTTTTTTCTTCTTCCTCTTCCTTATTCGACTTATTCGCGGTTAAATTTCTTTATTCCTAAATTGAATATTCGCTTTCCTGATTCAGATCGTACTGGAACATGGCGAATATTCTTTCCTGAATCTCAATAAGCTCCGGGTCAGTCCGGGCCCTGGGACGCTTCACCGTTACAGGAATCCGGTTGCGGATAGTACCGGGGCTGGGCGAAAACACCGCCACTTCGTCGGAAACATAGACCGCCTCGGGGACATCGTGGGTAACCATGACGACGGTAATAGGATTTTCTGTTCGGGCCGTTTCTTCCCAGAGGCGCAGTAATTCATCCTGGAGTTTTTCCCTGGTCAGGGCGTCCAC
>JAITNM010000003.1 GCA_031290475.1 Treponema sp.
ATCTGCGCGATAGTAAAAGCGCTCTACGACATTGGCTTTGACGGCCCCATCCGCCCTGATCACGGTCGCGCCATCTGGGGCGAAGTTTCCATGCCCGGCTACGGCCTGTACGACCGCGCACTTGGCGCTTCCTACCTCACCGGCCTCTGGGAGGCCATTGTGTGGCAAGCTAAAGCAAAGAAACACTAGGTCCACGAATTACACGAATTAACACGAATAGTCTTGATAGCTATCATATCTATTCGTGTCGGCAACGTAGTTGCCGCAATTAGTGTAATTCGTGGACTTTTTTCTTCCCCAGCGCTTGACAGGAATTTTGGCCAATGATACATTGCTAGTTAGCCTAATATAACATTAAGGAGAAAACTATGTATCGTTATAGGATCGGGATAAGGGAAGGTAGCAATGCTACTTATAAATAAGATACTGTTGAAAATGGCGAAGGGCCTCTGGTTTTGGATTATTGCGATAGTTTGCCTTAAATTCCTCGCCCTGGCTGGAATCGCCCTTTTTGCCCAAACCCTTTCTGATTTCCTGGGCGATATGGCGGAAATCCCCCTGACCCAGGACTTGTTGTTCCGGGCTGTGAGGCAGGCATTCTTGGGATCTATGCTGATTCTTTCCGGGGAGATCCTTATTGGCGAAGCTGAATGTCGCTGTACCGCCACGGCCCGGAGCAATTTACGAAAACGTATTTTTTCGAAGATGCTCCTTTTGGATGTAGGAAGCATCGAAAAGATTGGGATGTCCCAGGCAGTGGCCTGCGCGGTGGACGGTATTGAATCCATGCAGATATACTACTCTAAATATCTGCCTGGCCTCTTTTACTGTCTCTTTTCGCCAATTTATCTCTTTTTCAGATTAAAGGACGCCTCTTTAGAGGCAGCGGTATTCCTGCTTGTTGTCTCGATCCTTCTTTTTCCCGCGAACAACCTTTTTAAGAAGATCGTCAAGGGTCTCAAAGTCAATGTATGGGAGAGCTTCCGCAATCTGACCGGTTATTACCTCGAAAGCCTCCGGGGGCTTTCAACCCTGAAGCTCTTTAATCAGGACGAGCAGCGGGCGATAAACCTGAGAGGCCGGACCGAGGACTTTAACCATAATCTTATGGAAATAATCAGAAGTAATTTTGTATCATTTTTATTCTCCGACGGCATCATTTACCTTTCGGTTTTTATTTCCGTGATTTTTGTGTGTACCAGACTTTTCCAGGGCCAGGCTGCTCTGGGAGATGCGCTCATGGTTTTGATGCTGGGGTACGGGTTTTTTGCCTCCGTGAGGCAGTTGATGTTGAGTACTCACCAGGCATTGACAGGTATCGCGGCGGCGCAGACCATTTCTGATATTTTAGACATTGACACTACCCGACCACAAGTTGACTTTGATCGCCAGTCAGTCAAGGCCGACGCCTTTCCGGGGATACGCATCCAAGGGGTTTCCTATTCCTACACCGGAAGGGATACGGTTATTAGCGGCCTTAACATGGACATTCATAAAGGCAAGGTTACTGCCCTGGTCGGTCCATCGGGAAGCGGAAAAAGTACGATATCCTCCCTGCTTCTCCGGTTTTTTGATCCTCCGCAGGGGCTTATCACCATGGACGGAATTCCCTACGCAGCCCAAAGCCTGGAGGAACTGCGGGAAAAGATCGTGTTGGTGCCCCAGCAGGTGGGAATATTCAGCGGCACTATCGCAGAAAATCTGCGGATTGCCAATCCCAACGCGAGCGACGCGGACCTGCGGGAGGTGCTGGACATGGTACGCCTGGGCGATTGGCTTGCCGTATCTCCCAATGGTCTCCAGACCGATGTGGGAGACGCGGGAGATAAACTTTCGGGCGGGCAAAAACAAAAATTGGGTATCGCCCGTGTACTCCTCTGCAAGGCCCCCTATATTATTTTTGATGAGGCAACATCGGGAGTTGATCCGGACAGCGAGGCGGATATTTGGTCATGTATCGCGGAACTCGCCCGGGACACGACCCTCATTATTATAAGTCACCGGCTTTCGACCATCCGGGATGCGGATACCATCTACGTTCTTGACCATGGCCGGATTGCCGAATCAGGGGATCACGAGAAATTGCTGGAAAATAAGCGTATTTATTATAACCTGGTGCGGGAACAGGCCGAACTGGAAGGCGGCGCTAAGGCGGAAGCACGGAAGGCGGTGGCGCTATGAAACCTACGACCGGAGCGCCCGTAAGTATTTTTGCCCTCAGCCGTCGCTTGTTCAGGATCGCCGGGGCGCAAAAACACGCGCTGACCATTTCCACCCTGGCAAGCATCTTCGGTAATTTTGCCCATCTGGGGCTTATGGCGTCGGGGGCCTTGCTCATTCTTTCGTGCGCGGGGCTTGCGGATGGCCGTCCCGTGGTATGGGGAGCATTGATGTTTATCTGTTCGGCGGCTATTGGCATCTGCCGTTACGAGGAAGGCGTGGTTTCCCATGTGGCTGCGTATAAACTGCTTGCGGATATGCGGGGTGTTTTCTACGAAGCCCTGTGCCGCCTTGCCCCGGCCCGGCTTCTTGACCGGCAAAAAGGGGACATACTCTCCATCGCGGTAGCGGATATTGAAACTATTGAATTCTTTTTCGCCCATACCATCGGCCCCCTTTTTACGATAATCCTGCTGCCCCTGCTTACCCTCTGTATTGCCGCCTCGGTTAACCTCCTGTTCCTGTTCGTTCTCCTCCCGGTGTACATCATCATCTGTATTGCCTTGCCCCTTCTGGCGATTAAAACCGGTCGGGCCATTGGGCGTGATTATCGGGAACGTATCGGAGACCTGAAATCATTTATGGTAGAAAGCGTATCGTCCCTCAAGGAGATACAGATATTTAACTACGGCGAAAGGCGTATGTCCCTGGCAATGGAGAAAACCAGAGGGATTAACCATTCCGCTCATGCCCTGACCCTGCACCGTCAGATGGTAACATCAGCGCCGGTGTTTTTTGTGTATCTGGCTCGGATACTGGTGATTGCCGTCGCTTCATATTTAGCTCTGGGAAGATACGAAAATCCCGCAGGGGTTATTATCCTTTCTTTCGTGGTTTCCGCTTCCTTTTCTTCCACCCAATCCCTCACCACGGTTATTTCAAACCTGCTGGAAACTTATGCTGCGGCGGAACGGTATTTCGCCGTGATTGATGACCGTCCGGAGATTATCGAAGATCCCGCACCCGTGGACATTGAGAGTATAGAGTCCATCGAATTCGACAAGGTAAGTTTCGGTTACAGGAAAGCGGAACCCATCATACAAGACTTGAGCTTTGTCATAAAAAAAGGGGAAAATATCGGAATTATCGGGGAAAGCGGCGCCGGAAAGTCAACGATTATCCGTCTGCTCCTGCGCTTCTGGGAACCCACTGCGGGAGAAATACGGATCAACGACATTCCCCTTAAAAAAATATCCCTCAAAAGTCTGCGCTCGCGGATCGCCATGCTCGAACAGGAAACTATTATCTTTAATGATACCATTGCCGCCAATATCGCCCTGGGGAAGATCGGCGCAAATAGGGAGGAGATTATTCTTTCGGCAAAACGCGCCCATATCCATGAATTTATCAGCGCCCTGCCCGATGGCTACCAAACCCCCATGGGGGAACTCAATGGGCGGATTTCCGGTGGAGAACGGCAGCGCATCGGTATTGCACGGGCCATGCTCTCCAATCCCGATATGCTGGTGATGGATGAACCAACCAGCAACCTCGATGTACTCAATGAAAAAAGTCTGCTAAAAACCCTCAATGATGAATATGGGGACAAAACCCTTCTTATTGTTTCCCACCGGCGTTCAACCCTTACCAACTGCGGCAGTATTCTGCACATCGAAAAAACATCTGGAGCGTTACAGAACGTTTAGCAATGCGCCCTCAATGCGGCGTGTGCCGTCCCCGGCGGCGATGTAGTAGACGAGCAAAACGCGGTCGTCCTTGAGTTGAACCGCGTGGGTATAGCCGAGGTCGCCGTTGGGCGCGTCCGCAACCACGACGAATTCCGGCGCAATGGCAAGGTCGCTCAACTCAGCGTCGCAGAGCCTGGCGCGTATACCGAAGGGCGCGCGACGATAGCCATAGCTCACAAAGGTTTTGCCGCTGCGGAGCCGAAGCGCGTGGAAAGGGTTACTGCCGAAGACCCCGGGGATTTCGCGGGCCGGACTGAAGGTATTGCCATTGTCGGTAGAAACCGAAATGTGCAGGTTGAGATAGGTCGATTCAAAGTCAACGCCGGTTTTCAAAAAATCGCTCTGGGTACGAAAGAGGCTGATGAGCCGGCCGCTTTGGGTGCGGAACAGCGCCGGTTCCAGAAAGTTCTGTGCGCGGTCAAAGGCCGTTTCGCTCAGGAAGCGCCAGCTCTCCCCTTGATCCCGTGATTCCATCAGGCCGCAACTCGCCAGCCAGCCGATTTCCTTTACCCCATAGAACGGCAACAGCAATCTGCCGTCCGGCAGTTCCACGATGTTGCCGCGCACCGCCGAGCCTGGCACATAGCCCTCCGG
>JAITNM010000203.1 GCA_031290475.1 Treponema sp.
CCGGAGGGCTTTAAGCCGCGGGAGTGGTAAGGCTTCCGAACGTTTATAATGAACGCTAAGAAAACAAATGTTTTAAGATCCCTCGACGCCGCCGGTATAGCCTACGAGGTAAAAGAATATGCGGTAAGCGAGGCGGACCTTTCCGGACTCCACGCGGCGGAACTCCTGGGGCTCCCGGCGGAGATGATCTTCAAAACCCTGGTACTGAGGGGATCATCCCTTTCTTATGCGGTCTGCTGCATTCCGGTCGCCGGGGAGCTGGACCTTAAAAAAGCCGCCCGCGCCGCCGGTGAAAAGAGCATCGAACTTATTCCCGTAAAAGAACTCCAGCCCCTAACCGGCTATGTTCGTGGGGGCTGTTCCCCCATCGGCATGAAAAAACCCTTCCCCACGTTTATTGACGAGACGGCGGAACTTTTTGATCGTATCGGGATCAGCGCAGGACAACGGGGCATGCAGGTACTCCTTGCGCCGGGGGATCTGGCATCGTTTATTTCCGCCGTCTTTGCGGACCTTAGTTTTGATAATGAGTTTAGCCGGACAAAAGAAAAATCATAGGTTTTTATATCATCATACAGAGACCGGAGCATCTCCCCAAACTCTTCAAGAGTTTCCCCCTGAGTATTATAGTCACCATATTAAAAACTCGCAATGATTTAATATAGAATATGATATAGAAAGCAACCAAAAAGGGCAGATGCTTCTCAGTTTAGCTTGACCGCTCGTTATACCCATGTCATACTATAACTATGAAAACAGCAATTTCTTTGCCCGATCGGGTTTTTTATGAAGCGGAAGAAGCCGCCCAAATTATGGGTATTCCCCGAAGCAAATTATATCTAAATGCTTTGGTGGAATATTTGGAAAAAAACAACCGGAAAAAAATCACTGAAAAACTAAATGAAGTATATAATGCCGATTATTATAAAGAATTTGAACCCATAGCCAATGTGGCTCTTGAATGCATGAGGGAAATAACAAAAAATGATGCGTGGTGAAATATGGTGGGCAGATTTTGGTCCCCCTTTTGGAAGTGAAGCCGGCTATCGAAGACCTGTTCTCGTAGTGCAAGATGATATGTTTAATGAAAGTAGAATAAGAACCATTGTTGTATTGCCGCTGACTACAAATTTACGATTATTGGATGCTCCGGGAAATGTGCTTATAAATAAAAGAGAATCAAAATTGGCGGAAGATTCTGTAATAATAGTTGCACAATTTTACGCATTAGATAGACAGAAATTTATTGAAAGAATATCAAAGGTAAAAAGCGGGACAATGGAAAGAGTAGAAAATGGAATGATGTTAGTTCTTGGCATAAAGTGAAAATTCATGAACACCGAATTCTTTTTAGAGTTTACCGTACTTGCCGATTTTGAAAGCTACGGTGAGGCCGCAGATCAACTGCTCATGTCCGAATCCGCGCTGTCGCGCCACATACGGGCGCTGGAGGATGAACTGGGGGTGCGGCTGTTCGACCGCACTTCGCGCAAGGTCCGTATCAATGAGTATGGCAAAATATTTCTCCCCTATGCACGGCAGTTTATAACCATGCAGCACCAATACTCGCGTGACCTTCAAAGGGCGAGGCATGGTAAAGAAACCGTTTTCATTTATTCGTTTTATTACATTGACGATTTCCTTTTTAAGTTCCATGTTTTTGATGATAGTATCAGCATAATTTCTATAAACGAGGGCAGTATATTTAGCAAGTGGCAGGATCTGCTGCGGTTGGGTTCTTGTGAGCTGGCTTTTGCCATTAATCCAGATGACAACGACAATGAATTTACCCTTATTCCCTTTGAAACCGATCGTTATGTCATCGTATTGCCTGCGTCACACCCGCTTGCCGCGCGAAAGTCGTTGTTGCTTTCGGAGCTTTCCGAGGAAAGCTTTATCTCATTTACGGACATCCGCAGTGATAGGCAGCTCAAGGAACTCTGCCGCAAGTCAGGCTTTGAGCCGAAAATTGTCTTTAACACAGGCCCCGGCAGCGCTATTGCCTCTTTTGTCAGCGATGGGATGGGGATATCAATCTTGCAAAAGAAGAGCCTTTCAAAGATGAATGCGCACGGTGTCGCGATTGTAGATCTGGAACCCAGGGAAAGTATAAATGTTTGCATTTGTTACCCCAAGGCCGCTAAATTGGCGGAAGGCGCAAAAAGGCTCTTGCAATTTGCCACGAAAAACTGGCCGGAACTCAAGGTGAAGCAAAGCCGGAATCGCCGGTAATCTGTATACAGGGCGGAAACACCGCCTGACACTGTCCTCCTCGATCATTGCAAAAAATGCATCAATCCCTCCAAAAGCCGGTTTGATAGGCGGAAATTCGCATGATACCTTGGTTTAAAGCTTTGTAATTCAGGAGAGGAGAAAAGAAATGCGTACAAGAAAAATGCTGAAAGCGGCCACGGTAATGGTATGCGTACTGGCGCTGCTTGCCGCCTGTAACGGGAAAACCACCGGCGGCGCCGCGAATGCGCCGAATTCTACGGCCCCGGTAGCGGATGCAACCCGCAGGACAACCGCAAACAGTACCGGGCGTTACCCAAAGATCGTGGTGGGCCTCGACGCCGATCCCCAGGATTTGCTCCCCTATACATCCGGGGGGTCCAAACCCCTGATTTACGGTAACATTTATGAGAGCCTTTTTGACACGGAGGGCAGTAAGTACATCCCTGTCCTTGCGAAGGGTTACGAGGTCATTGACCCCCTGCACTACGATGTCGAGATATACGACTATATCTACGACTCTGCGGGTAACCACATCACCGCCGATGACGTAGTGAACTCATACCGGGTGCTTATTGACTCCGGGTATAGCGTCAGATTTTCAATGTTTGCAAACATTGCGAAGATAAACGACTACAAACTGCGTTTTACCTGGACGATGCCTGTTGAAGGCGTAGGCGACCTTGAAAACGTCTTTAAGACCACTATCTTCTCAAGGGCGGCTTATGAAGGCGGCAACTTCGCGGTGCAACCTATCGCCACAGGGGCGTATAAAGTTACAAGATTTGTAAGCGGCTCGACCCTTGTTCTTGACGCGGTTGACAATTACTGGCAGAAAGACACATCAAAAATCGCAAAGAAGCACGAGGCGAATGTGCAGACTATCCAGTATGACATAATCACCGAGTCATCACAGCATGTAATTGCGTTGAAGTCCGGCACCATCGGCTTTTCCACCATGGTCCCGGTCGAAAATCTGGGCGAATTTGAAAATTCCCAAACTCAGAGTGTGTATGTGGTACCGGCCAGCAGGGTCTATGCTCTGAACCACAACACAACACGGGGCCATCCCGGCAATGACCTCAATTTCAGGCTGGCGGTTTACTACGCTATCAACAATGAGGCCTGCGCAAGGGCGACAAATGGCACCACCCTGCCGGCAAAGGCCTTTGGGACGGCGTTCTATGCGGATTATGTGACAGCCTGGGATACTACGCCCACATACATCAATACCTATGATCCGGAACTTGCCAAACAGTACCTCGCAAAATCAAGCTA
>JAITNM010000242.1 GCA_031290475.1 Treponema sp.
CAGAACAGGATCGCCGGTAATAAACGGATCCTTACCCCCAGGGACGATCCCCTGGCGGCCTCCCACGCGGTACGGTACGAATCCTACCTGGCCCGTCTTGAACGTTTTGAGAAAAACACCCTCTACGCGAAGGATCACTACAACGAGGTGGACGCCTACCTCCGCCAGACCAATGATATTATGCAGCGGATACGGGAACTGTCGGTCCAGGGGGCCAACGGCACCTATTCAAAAGACGATCTTAAATTTATGGCCGTAGAGATAAACGAGCTTTTAAAGGAAATTGTATCCATTGCCAACGCCCAGGGGGCCGACGGCAAACAGCTTTTCGCCGGCGACAAGGCCTTTACCGAGCCTTTCCGGATAGTAGAGGGCGCGGTGGACGGCGGCGGCGGCGGATCGCCGGAACAGTCGCCCATGGTAGTACGGGTAGAGTACCGGGGGGCCGGTTCGGCGCGGCGTACGGAAATTACCGACCGTACCTATTCCGAACTGGACATAGGCGGGGGAGAAGCTTTTTGGGCCGAGAAGATGCAGATCTTCTCCTCAATAGACGGTACCGGGTACCGGGCGGAAACAGCGGGGGCCTTCTACGTGGACGGCCAGGAAATAACCGTGAGCCCCGGCGACAGTATTTATGCTATTGTGGCTAAAATCAACGATTCCGCCGCGCCGGTTAAGGCCTACGTGGACCCCGAAAGCCGGGGGCTTGTTGTTGAAGGGACCAACCCTCACCTCATACGGCTGGAAGATCGCCAAGGCGCCGGGGGAAGCCCCGCATCCGGCGTTTTGCGGGATCTGGGACTCATTGTCCCGAACAGTGATCCCGGCGCGCCTAACTGGCACCCCGGCGCGCGGGTATCGGGCGGATCTGTTTTTGATATGGTGATCCGTCTCAGGGACGCCCTGTTCCGGGGGGATCAGGAGTTTGTGGGAAGCCAGGGCATTGAGGGCATGGACCTTGCCATGGCCAATGTTCAGAGCCGCCTTGCCTTGAACGGCAGCCGCCAGGAAAGGGTGGAGAGTACTTGGGAACGGCTTAATACGGAAATACCCAACGTGACATCCGCTTTAAACCGGGAGAACGGGCTTGATTTTGCCGAAGCCGCCACGGATCTGGGGATGATGCAGTTTGCCCACCGGGCGGCTCTGCAAACCGCTTCCAAGATCCTCCCCCCAACCTTACTTGATTTTTTACGTTGAATTATTGAGACCTTTTCAAAATCAGGTATTTTGAAAGAGCAGCCTTAGATTTAGGAGAATATAGACGTGAAGGTATTAACAAAAGCCTCCGGTCCGGTTGATGTGGATGAGAGGCAGAAGATTAGCTTTTCTGCGGGACTCTTTGGTTTTGAATCCTGCAAAGAATTTGTACTCCTGGACGCGGAACGGCAGCCCTTCTATTGGCTTCAGTCTTTGGATGTGCAGCAGGTGGCCTTTATCCTGGTGAACCCTTTCCTGTTCCGGCCTGATTATGAACTTGACATCAGTGATGATGAACTTAAAGATATCGGGATATCCGGTCCTGAAAAAGCCCTGATTTTTTCTATTGTTACTATTCCTGGTAACGGAAGTCCTATGACGGCTAATCTCCAGGGCCCCCTTATCATTAACCGGGAAGAGCGGATAGGCAAGCAGGTTATCCTGACGGATAACAGGTGGAAGACGAAACATGATATTGTAGAAGAGATGGCTGCGGCAAAGAAGGCAACATGCTAACCGCTATTTTGAGTTTGTCAATAATGTAGACACATTATTGACAAACTACCTTGAAAACCGCATTTGCGTATGCAAATGCAAGGTCTGTCCATAAAGTAACCGACTTTATGGACAGACGCTATCTCGTGCGGCCGCATGGCCGCATTATCAAATCGAACAGGAAACGAAGTTTCATGCTGATACTATCCAGGAAGGTGAACGAAAAAATAATGATCGGAGAGGATATCTCCATTTCGATCATCGAAATCCGGGGAGATCAGGTCCGCATCGGCGTAGACGCTCCAAAAACAGTAAAAGTGTTTCGCAGGGAAGTATTCGACGCCATTAAGGCGGAAAACAAGGCGGCTGTGGAATCCGCTCCGGTTTTCCCGGAACTGGACTTAGGGGCCCCCGCAAAAAACCCGCTAAAATAGTGAGGGAACAGTCGCGGATCGCTGAGCAGGAACACTCCTAAGCGCGGCGGAGCCTCTCACTTGTCTTTGTGCTTTTCGTAGAGCTCGTCAAATTCCCCGGCGATATAATAGAATATATCGAGAAGGCCCGGATCAAACTGGGTTCCCTTTGCTTCCATCATTTTTTCAACAGTAATAGTGTGGTTAAATGCGGGCTTGTAGCTCCGTTCCATTCTGAGGGCATCGTATACATCAGCAATGGACACGATCCGCGCCGAAAGCGGGATCATGTCCCCCTCAAGCTGGAAGGGGTAGCCCCCGCTGGCCCACTTTTCATGGTGGCTCAGGGAAATTTCCTTGGCCATGGGGTTTGGATAGGTTGACAGAATAAATGCGCCGTTCTTGGTGTGTTCCTGCATAACCGTCCATTCCCAATCCGAAAGGGGGCCTTCCTTGTTCAGAATATCATCGGGGGTGCCGATTTTTCCCACATCATGCATGGAGGCCAGGAAACCGATATTGTCGATAAAGTCCATATCAACGCTGGGGTATCCGGGCTTCTCGTAGAGTTCCTCCGCAAGACGGCGGGAGTAGAAATTCACCCGGGTAATGTGCTTGCCCGTATCGTTGTCTTTAAGCTTGGAAGCTTCCAGGAGGCTCATGAAAACAGCCCTGAGAAGCTGCCGGTTTTCTTCGGTTACATCGTCGAACATAACAACGAATTCCTTTGGGGAACCGAGAGCGGTGAGTTCCGCAGCGTTAATATAAACCCTGCTTTCCACCGTAGTCATATTGCGGGATTTAATCCGGGACATGCCTTTCCACGAATAGCCGTTTTTGCCGGTCAGCACCGTTTCCCGGATATTGCGTACATCCTCCAGGGTCAAGGACCTGCCGAAGACATCGACAAAATGGCTCCCCACGGTAATGGAAAAAGCGGTGAAGAGATTTTTACAGGCTTGATTGGCATAGAGTATTCTGAGATCCCGGTTGATAAAAAGCACCGGAAATATGCTGTTTATAAAGGGATTGACCAGGGAGGAAACCTGAAGGGATTCTTCATCCTCAATGATTTCCTCCTCCAGAACTTCAGGTTCAACCGATTCAAGGGACTCAAGCTCTTCTCCGTCTTTAAACGGATCGACAGCAATAAGCGGCGGACCTTCCAACCCCCCCCCATCACCGGAAACTGCTTTATTGATCGTATCGCTGCTCATATTCTGACCCCGTCAAAAGGTTCGGTCCTGAAATTTAACTCCGCGTCACTTTTCCGAAGGTACATGGGTCCTGAATCTTCGGAAAAAACTTCCTCAGTTGTTTTGATTATAGCTTGTTTTCCGGATATTTCCAGTAATTCACGGGATTTTCCTCTTCTGTGGGCGGGATCGATGACCAAAGACACATCCCGGGGGAGGGGCTTCAGGCGCTCAAGGAAAAGAGGCGCGTCGGGCCCGGTGAGGAGGACCGGTGACAGGGCAGTTACAGCCGGTTTTGGCAGTTGGTGTTTCAAAATGGCATCCCCAATTTCCCCGGGACCGGCATCCAAAAATTCGGTAAGCCGTTCCCCTTGACGGTATACCGCGGTAAAGAAACGTCCTTGTTTCGCGTCAATAAGGGGCAGCACGAGACCCGGCCAGATGCTGAAGGGATACGCCATACAATCCAGGGTGGGAACGGGCGCCAGGGGAATAGCCAGGGCCGCGGCCAGGCCCTTGGCGGCGGCAAAACCGATACGGAGTCCGGTAAATGAACCGGGACCTTCCATACAGGCAACCAAATGGAGGTCCCCTCGCTCCATCCCGGTCTCCTGGAAAAGATAA
The DNA here is from genome assembly GCA_031290475.1 of Treponema sp. Taxonomy (GTDB): domain Bacteria; phylum Spirochaetota; class Spirochaetia; order Treponematales; family Breznakiellaceae; genus JAITNM01. Next base: position 3,932 of record JAITNM010000242.1, read on the forward strand.
TCCGCGGCTTCCATGAGGATTTCCGAATGTTTTAAAGCGCCGTCGATTTCAAAAAGCCGTATCCCCCCGGGAGAAGAGAGGGCCAGGGAAAAGAGGGATGTGGCGGTATCAATGGCGAGAATATTCATCAAAGGCAGTATAAACCGGAAAAGGCCTCTTGGGGAATAGCGGGGGCGTTAACGCGTATACGCCGTTTTTCCCCATCCAGGATTTCAAGTTCCACGATCCAGGCTTCCCGGGGGATAGAGCCGGGGATACGCTCGCTCCATTCAATCACCGTCACGGCGCCTTGGGAAAATAACTCCCTGATACCTAAGTTTTCGGCATCCTCATCACCGGAAAGCCTGTACGCGTCCATGTGGTAAAGGGGAAGCCGTCCTTCGTATTCGGAAATGATCGTGTAGGTCGGGCTGGTTACCCCTTCCGCCACCTCAAGACCCCGGGCTATACCCCGGGCAAGGCAGGTTTTTCCCGCCCCAAGGTTCCCCCGCAGGGCGATGACCGTTCCCGCCGGGGCAAGGCCGCCCAGTTTCTCCCCGGCAAGCATGGTTTCCCCGGGGGAAGACGTCATTACTTCGATCTCAGCCAGGGAGGCCCCCGGCATCATCCAGTTCATTGAGGTAACTTTTCAGCGCTTTCATCAAGGGTACCAGGGGATAATCAATAGGATCGGGCATGGTGATAAAAACATCCTTCTGTCCTGTAGGTTTTGTTTCTATAGTAAAATCAATACACCGTTCTGTGGATTTATTTAAAAGCTCAATTTCTACTATTCCTGAAAAAAGGCGGCGATAATAAATCGGTACATCCTTTCTTTCAATGTTTTTTACCTGGACGATCCTCATGAGACTGCGTCTCCTGTTCGGTTTAACTGTGCGGCCATGCGGCCGCGCTTATCATGATGTATGAACCTCATCCTTGTTTTCTCTATATTAATCATAATCCGGCAGTTACAAAAAAGCTAATCATCAATATATCGATAAACCACCGCGTTTATCACATTTAAAGCTTTTAATGACGCTTTTATGAATTTTACATGAACAAATGAAGTTATAGAACTACCCCGGTTGATCCTGAGGATCTGTCCCAGGGCGGAAGCAGCGGAACCCCGTACCTCAAAATCGATCTTTATCCGGAGTCCCGGCTTTAAGAGCCCTTTGGTCCGTACGGAACAGCCTCCCGGGGATATATCGAGAATGTCCCCGGTAAATTTCCGTCCTCCAACGGTCATTTTTACCGGCGCTTTCGGGCCGGCGCCTGTTTTTGTAAGGGTTACCACCCGGAATTCACAGGGAATTTTGACCTGGCGCCGGCGGCTTTTGCGTTTAAACAGGGTTTTAACCTTTCCCTGGGTGATGAGCTGGAGCAAATTCTCCTCATGGGCGTTCTTTACGATATCCAAAACCTGACAGCGCTGGAGGTAACCGTGGCTGGAACCGCTGAAAAAGGAGAGTTCTACCTTGGTTCCCTTAGTCAGCTTAATCGGTTCCCCCAGGGGATTGATGGGGCAGAGCATGGTGATAAGCTGGCCTTTAACCCGGATTACCTTGAGGGGATAGGTTTTTCCATGAATGCCGAGCACCACGTCCATACCGTCCTCAACCTGGGAAACATTGGCGCGACTCGCGTTTATGGGAGCCGATTCTATGGCGTTCCGGGTGGAAAAGAGCTGGTACAACTGCTTCTGGGCCGTTGAATCATCCCCGGTTTTAGGGATATTCCTTCTCATGCTCTCATAGGTCCGCTTAAAATGAATATCCAGGTTATTCGGATTGGAAAGCAGGGTCTTGGGGTTGCTTACCCCGTCCCGGGTAAGTACATATTCCAAAATTTTGGTCTGATCTTTGTTGAGATCGTAATTTTTTGCCACATTGTGGAGGGTAATGCTGCTGAACTGCCTCATGGGCAGGCGGCTGCCGCCCATACCGCCATTTGAGGGGCGGGAACGCTGAAAACGGGCCATTCCGTGGCGGATAATGCTGATAAGAATGCCCAATGCTATGACAGACCCAAGTCCTATGAGGAGGATCAAGGCCGCCCTGGGGTCATCGTCTTTAAAATACTTATCCTGGGCTTGAAGTAAGTTTCCGGGCAGTACTATCCCGGTTAAGACTAACAACAGGATTTTATGGAAACAACGGTAATAAATTTTTGAACCCATAGTATGAGCTTCCTCTTTATTGCCCTTGCGGTATTTTAAGGGATCGGTAAAACACGCGGAACCGGGGGGCGAGCTCATATTCGGCCAGATCTCCGACCAGGACCACATCTTTTGCCTCATAGGCTAAGATCAATTCCTTGAGGGCGGCGCTGAATTCCCGGAGAAAATCGTATATAAGGATCCCCTCCGGTTCCGCGGAGCTGTTTTTCACGCTCACCCCGCTGAGATCCTCTCCCTGGGCCTGGATAAGGTAGAAGAGGCGGAAGAGTTTCTCCGCCAATGCCGAAAAAATGGTCACCGACTCCGCCGCCCTGCCGTCCTTGCCGGTTTGGATGTCCAGGGGAAGATCCTCAAGCCGACCGGCAACTTCTTCCACCATACCCTCCATCTTCAGAATTTCCGCCCTGGGATCCGCAAGTTCCCGGATTCGTTCGTCAATAAGGGGAAGTATGTCTTTAGCCCGGGAAGGGCCGGCGGCCATATCAAAAACACCGGCTATGATCCGGTAGAGTTCCGAGTTTTCAGCGGCAAGGAAGCTTGCGGCGGCGCTGGAAGTCCAGAGTTCCCCTATACGGGTACTTTCTTCCCGGTTGTTTTGTTCTACGGCGCCGCAGTAAGCCGCCAGAAAATCCCGGGCTTTCCCCAGAGCATCCATGGCGAGTTCAGACCTGGAGCATATCTTAATATCCAGGGCGGAAACGCCCCCTAATTCCCGTTCAAAGGCCGCTGAAACCGCGTCGCTCAACACCGGCTCCCCGTCAATTTCAAGGCCGTTGAGGGTGAAACCGGAACTCCGGAGCCAGCTTTCGATTCCGCCGAGTACCTCTCCCACGGTCCGCTCCGACTCCAGGGTGATGTCCGCCGTTTTTCCGTTTATGCTTATATCCATAATATTACTATAATCCTATACTATATATATCGCCTGTTTTTTTTAGGATCATTAGCGGCGGCTGTTATTGTTGTTATTGGCCTGCTGACTGAAATTGTCCAGAGAGGTTGACATCTGATCCATTCGGCTATAAGCCCCTTCCATTTGGGCGTATTGGTTTTTAAGCGCCCCTTCTTTTGCCGCAAGCTGGCGTTCCAGGGTTTGAATGCGCCGGGTGTCCTGGTCCAAACGGGAATCAATGGTACCGGTCTTGAGGGTGATGATCCCCCCGGTTTCCACGTAGGGTTTGGCAATCTGATCCAGGTGAAAGGCCATTCCGCTGTCGATAAGCATATCCCCATCGGTATCGTACCCGAAGAGCTGCTGTATCGCGTTCAGTTTGGTCGCCAGGGCGTTATCCAGAATTTTTTCGTCAATTTCCAGGTACCCCCGCAGCCGGGAAGGATCGTACCCCGTACTGGAGCCCGCCCCCCGTACATCCGTGCCAATACCGATCTGGGTCAGGAGGTTCAGGTTTGGGTCGGTAGTGGGGTAGGGGGTGGAGGCCGCCCGCTGGAGGCTGCCCCGGAAGGAAGTCAGGGTACTATCCCCGGAGAAAGCCCCCAGCCGTTCCCGGAGTGAATCCTGCTCTTCCTTGCTTAGATAGCTCAGATCCGTCACAATCCGTTCATCGTACCTGGTAAGGACATTCATCTCTGCCATAAGCCGGTTGTAGTTCCCTATCAAGGCGATGACGGCCTCTTTGATGGCCCCGCGGTCAGGCTCCACGCCGAGCTTGATTGGTTTTTCCGAAACGCCCTTCAGGGTGATGGTTACCCCCGGAAGAATATCGTCGATATTGTTGCCGGGCCTAACCAGATCAATGCCGTCCATGGAGAACTGGGAGTCCTGGGCAGTGGAAATCGCGTTATTGGGCTGGAACCCTCCCACCTGTTTGGGATCGTAGATGAGTATGTTCCGGATATTGATGTCCCGGTGGGTGTTCCGGTTGTTGACTTCGATGGAAGCAATGGTTTTACCTGCGGTAAGATCCTGAAGCCGGTATGAATAGGACTGAAATTTATCGGAATCCTGCATAAAGGGGAGCCGGGCGCTGGTTCCGTCGGTAAAATTAAGGGCAATAGGCCCCAGATCATCCACCCTTTGGGGAAGTTCCGGAGCTGTCCACTGGGGCAGGGTAATGGAAAGGCTGTCATTTTCCACGGTGATGCCCCCATAGGTAACCGAACCCGGGCCGGGAATATCGGGGCCGGCAGGCGGTTCGATGACCGCCATATCCCCTTCAGAAAAAACTTCAGTGGCGGCTTCAAAGGAGAAGAATAAGCCCGGGACAGTGGCGATTGAAGGACTGAGGGGAATGGTTGTCCGTCCCCCGGCGCCGGCCCAAAGCTCCCCTTCTTCCACAGAAACGAGCTGGACGCTGTCCTGGGGAATTTTCAGGGTTTCTTCGTTTAGTATTACCGGCCTGCGGGAATCATTCACCTTTTCCATCATCCCCGAGGCGACGGCCAGTTTTTCCGCATCGTCCTTAAAACTCAGACGGTTTTCCGTTCCTGTTACCAGGGATTCGATCAGGAGTGAACGGGTGCCTTTCTGCACATTTATGATACTGGCCTGGAGAACGTTTTTCCCCCGCCGGTTTAGGGATTCTGTAAATTCTCTGAGGGTCCCCCCCCGGAAATTAAAGGTTATTTCTTCCCTGCCGGCGGTAAAGACATAGTTTCCCGGCTCAATCCGGAAATTATCGTCCAGAGGGGCTGATAAAAACCGGTCCGCCTGGGCAATCTGCCTGACCTTAAAGGTCCGCTCCTGTTCCAGAGCTTCTCTGGTGGCAGTTCCGGTAATTACCGAATCGTCCTGGGAATTAATTATCCGGTCGTTAAAGGGGTTCTGAAAGGAAAAAAGAAGACGGGCGCTGTCCCGAAGGGCGCTCATACGCCGGCCCGCGTCCTGCCAATAGGTTTTTTGGTTTTGGAGCCGTTCGACGTCTTTTTCGACCCGCTCCTTGGGCACACGTTCGACCTTCATCAGGTCTTCAATGAGTTTTTCCGTATTAAACCGGCTTTTTACTCCCGGTACATAGATGTCGGACATTACCCGTTTATGTTCCCTTAAAGCAGCTTCCTACGCCGTTTTACGATACTAAACCCGCTCGTCAAAGAAAAAACCGATGGTCTCCGTGATTTTGCTGTGCATCCGCTGAAGTTCCTCCGGGGGCAGTATCTTAATCACCTTATCGGTCTCCGGGTCGATCACCTTGACCGTAACTTCATGGGACTCGTGATCCACCATAAACTTGAGTTTACGGTTTAAGGCAAAACTGACCCGCTCTAAATCAGCTGCGGTAGAGTGGATTTTTGTCCGCTCTTGACGGGCCGGGAGTTCCGGGGTTTGAGCAATACCGTTTCCTACAGCAACGATGGGCATACTCATACTACCTCCTTGTATACACCCGGCGCTTTTGGAAGTACTTTATACATAAGATACCGCAAAAACACCGGAAAAACAGACAATTTCCGCTTCCGTGCGAAAATTAATATTTCAGCTGTTCCAATGACGGGACAAGCTCAATTAACCGGCAGCTTTATGAAGCATAAAACCACCGCAAATTTTTAAAAGAACGGGGAAGGGCGCGAACTCCCCCGTCCAAGCAACCGGCCGGAGCCGGTTGCAGCGTTCCAAAAGACAACGTCCAGAAGTCTCTCGTAACGAACGGATATAAGCCTAGGCAGCCCCTAGCTCAAAAGCTGGAGTACCGACTGGTTCCGGGCATTTGCCTGGGCCAGCATGGCATTTCCCGCCTGGGACAGGATCTGATCCTTGGTATAGGTAACCATTTCCGATGCCATATCCGCATCCCGAATCCGGGATTCAGAGGCCTGCATATTTTCCGCGGCAATCGCGACGCCCTGAGCGGCCATTTCAAACCGGTTCTGATAGGCGCCTAAATCGGCCCGTTGTTTGGAAATCTGCGTCAAGGCATTATCGACCGTGCCGATTGCCTTGTTGGCTTCTTCGGGGGTACCAATATTGAGGATCCCCTCTTCTCCCTGGGCGGCCTGTAAACCGAGCGCCTGGGCGGTCATATTGCCAATGAA
>JAITNM010000286.1 GCA_031290475.1 Treponema sp.
CATACCAGTGGGCGGACAAGGGGCTTTCGCCGCCGGACATAAACACCCGGGAATACGCGATATGGGATTGGCCGGTGTGGAACCGGCACAGTCTTGCTCTTAACGGCGTTTTCAGCCAAGAGCCGTTTTCGATGCAAGGGCTTTTTTATTTTGATAAATACGACAACCGCCTGGATGAGTATTATACCCTTAAAGCCCTCGACATGGGCATCCACGCGCCCCATTCGGATTACGATGAATATGCCCTGGGGGGCCGCCTTTTGGGAAGCTGGGACATTGCCGAAAACCACCGGCTCCAGGCCGCCCTTACGTATAAACGGGACGATCACCGGGGGCTCCAGGGAAACATCACCAATGATGAAGTCCGGGAGGTGATTCATGTAAATGAGGACACCTGGTCCGCAGGGTTTGAATATGCCGTTAATCCCCTGCGGCCCCTGACTATCAGGGCGGGACTTGGTTTTGACGCCCTGGTTCCCCTTGAATACTGGAATGAAGAAAATGAATTCCTTACATTAATGGAAGCCGGTTATTTTATTGTAAAGACCCATAATATGTTTCTTTTCACCTGGCAGACCGGCGCTTTTTATAAAATCACCGAAGATCACGAACTGCGCCTGACCTATGCCCGGAAAAATCATTTTCCAACCATGTCGGACCGCTACTCCACCCGGTTCGGGAGTACTCTGCCCAATCCCAACTTGGGGCCTGAGAAGGCGAATCATTTTGAACTGGGTTACCGGGGGGATTTTTTTCGGGAGCTTTTTGACGATTCCTTTTTAAGAGTGAACACCGCCTTTTATTACAGCATCATGGAAGGCAAAATCGTAACTGTCCAGCTTCCCAATCCCCATTATCCCAGCGCCTTGGTGGACTATTCCCGGAACCTCGACAGCGTTGGCTTTTGGGGCCTTGAGCTTTCCCCGGAGCTCACCGTCAAGGATTGGCTTTCCACAGGATTGACCTTCTCCTGGAATAATTATACTCTTTATCACAGTCAAGCAGGCATAAAAGTTATGACCTATTTCCCCCCCATTACCCTGAACGGGTATATGGTGATCAAACCCGTCAAGTTCCTTTCTCTTATTCCTCGCCTTGAATACATAAGCCGCCGTTGGAGCGATACCGAAGGGACTATGGAATTGGACGGCTATTTCCTGGCCCATTTTAAGGTTTCCGCCCGCATAGGCAGCCATTGGTCCGTTTCCCTTGGGGTGGAAAATATTTTTGATACCTATTATGAGATCCGCCTCAATTCCCCCCTGGCCGGGCGCAGCTTTAATCTGTCAGCCCTTCTTGCATACTGATGAGTTCCCGGTCCCGGAACACTAACAGGCTTTTCCCCGCTATGCTCTGTTTTTCCCTGGGGCTTCATGCCGCCGCCTTTGTCTTTTTCAAATATAGTCCGACGATTCGGGCAGCCCAGGAACCAGAAATCGCAAGAGCGTTCTCCCTCGTCAACATCGCCCTTGTTGAAGAAAGCAAACCTGCTGCCCCGGTTCCCGTTCTCCCTGCCCCTGTTTCAGCTCCGCCGGTCATTGAAAGCGAGGCCGCGGAAATTTTCATTGAAGTAGATGAAATAATCCCGGCGGATGATGAAAATCCGGTTCCGGCATTACCGGAAACCGCCGTCGCGGTCCCGGCCGGTTCCGCCCGTGTATCGGGAACAGCTTCCTCACCGTCCGCCGGGAACTCCGCCCTGATTAACGCCTATGTAAAACAAAACTACAACTATATCCAGCGCCGTATCCGTGACCGGCTCCGCTATCCCCCGGAAGCCCGGCGGGCCGGCATACAAGGGCAGACCGAAGTAATCTTTACCATTCATCAGAACGGTACGGTAAGCGGCGCGGCAATCCAGTTAAGCAGCGGCAATGAAATCCTCGACCAGGCCGCCCTGGAAGCGGTCTATGCCGCCGCCCCCTTCCGTCCTTCTCCAGCGCCAGCCAGGATCGTTATTCCTATTTCGTTTAAATTGAGATAACGGCCCTGTACTACCAAACGGGAGGGAGAGAGTATTGATTATTATTTTCGTTTTTGTTATGTTTAATTAAGTTTAATTATGTTTCGTTATGAGGTGTATATGCTGTTGTGGAGAAAAAATCTGCGTTTACTTTGTTGTGTGGTGTTTTTGTTTGGTTCCTTCCAGTTAGGCGCTATGCCGCGGCGGGATAAGGCTGCCCCGGTTCCGGGGTCTTCGGCAGGGACGGTTCTCTTTACCGATTCGGCTGGAAGGCAGGTTGAACTGCCCGCCAAGATCACGAGGATCGCCCCTTCGGGAAGCCTTGCCCAGATGTTTCTTGTAGCCATAGCGCCGGATCTTTTCTGTGCGGTAACTTCGGCGTACTCCGCCGAGGAGGCCGAATTCCTGCCGACGGCTTTGGCGGGACTGCCCGAGGTGGGGCAGTTTTACGGCGCCGCCAACCTCAACCCCGAGGAAATAGCCCGCATCGGCCCCGACGTAGTCATCGACATCGGGGAGCCGAAAAACACCATTGCCGCGGATATGGACAATATCTCGGCTTCTATAGGGGTTCCCGCGGTTCATATTACCGCCGCCCTGTGGAGCAGCCCCGAGGCCTTCCGCACCCTGGGGAAGCTCCTTGACCGTGAGGCAAAAGGCGAGGCTCTGGCCAAATTCTGCGAAAAGGCCCTGGCCCTGTCGGACGCAATTGTTACAAGAGCCGGAAACAATAAAAAGGCCGTCCTCTACTGCCTGGGCAAACAAGGGCTCAATGTGCTTGCAAAAGGTTCCTTCCATACGGAAATCTTGGACTGGATGACCGACAACAGAGCGGTGGTGAACAACCCCTCGTCACGGGGCAGCGGCAACGAAACAGACCTGGAACAAATCCTCCTTTGGGATCCCGACGTAATACTCTTCGGTCCCGGCAGCGTATACGCAACCGCTGGAGCCGACCCCGTGTGGAAGCAGCTAAAGGCGATCAAAAGCGGCGCCTATTACGAAATCCCCGAAGGGCCTTACAACTGGATGGGTTCGCCTCCTTCAATTAACCGCTACTTGGGTATGCTCTGGATGGGAAAGATTCTCTACCCCGAATACGCGGATTACGATCTTTACACGGAAACCGCCGAATACTACCGTCTTTTTTACGGCTATGAATTAAGCCGGGACAGGTTTTCAAAACTGACCGCCCGTGGCATGAACAAATAACATTATGGATGAAAACAGGCCTTTTTACAAAGGCACGGTTTTTATTTTAGCTGCCCTTCTGGCGGCGGCAATTCTCATCTCCTTTTCTTTGGGACGCTATCCCATTTCCCCGGCCGACCTTTTTGACCGGCTCTTCCGGGGCGCTTTTGATTCGCCCAGGATGGAAGCGATATTTTTCAATGTGAGGCTGCCGCGCATACTCCTGGCCTGCCTTGTGGGAACCGCCCTTGCTGCCGCCGGAGCAAGCTACCAAGGGGTATTTCAGAACCCCCTGGCCTCACCCGATATTCTGGGAGCTTCCAGCGGGGCCGCTACCGGCGCGACACTGGCGCTCATTCTCAGGCTGCCGGGCCCCATGGTTACAGTTTTTGCCTTTGTCGCCAGCCTCGCTACCATCGGCCTCGTCATGCTCATCGGCAACAGGGCCAGGGGCAGGCGTATTCTGGGGCTCATCCTGGCGGGGCTCATGGTGTCGTCCCTGAACAGCGCCGCCATTTCCTGGATGAAGCTCGCCGCCGACCCCAACAACGTGCTCCCCGAGATTGTCTACTGGCTCATGGGTTCCCTGGCCAAAGTCCGCATCAGAGATTTGAATTTCGCCGTCATCCCCATGATACTGGGGTTCATCCCCCTGTTCATTTTTCGCTGGCGCATCAACCTGCTTACCTTAAGCGAAGAAGAGGCGCAGTCCATGGGGGTAAACGTAAAGCGCACCAGGGTGCTGGTGATAGTCTGTTCCACCCTGATAACCGCCGCGGCTGTTTCCGTAAGCGGCATCATCGGCTGGGCAGGGCTGGTGATCCCCCACATCACCAGGCGGCTCGTGGGGAATAATTACCGCGTCCTTATGCCCGCCTCCATGATATTTGGCGCCCTCTTTCTTCTTGTAATCGACAACATCTCCCGCAACCTGTTTGCCACCGAGATCCCTCTGGGGATACTCACCTCCCTTATCGGCGCGCCTTTTTTCCTCTGGCTTATTACCAGAAAGGGTGACCTATGGTAAATCAAGCGCCAGTTTTGGAAGCCCGAGACTTGAGTTTTTCCTACGGCAGCCGGGAAATCTTACACAACATAAATTTTGTCCTCGAACGCGGTGAACTCCTGGGGCTTCTGGGCGCCAACGGCTCAGGCAAGAGCACCCTCTTCCGCTGCGTCCTGGGTCTCGACAAGTATCACACAGGGAGTGTGTTTCTGGAAAGAGACGACATCAAGAACAAGACGCCGGCGGCCATTGCGGGCATCATCGCCTATGTGCCCCAGGCCCATCAGCCTTCATTCAATTACTCGGTACTGGACATGATCCTCATGGGCGCGGCCGCCAGGGAAAAGGCGTGGGCCCTGCCCGGCGATAAACAAAAGAACGCCGCGGAAAACGCCATGGAACAGCTCGGCATTACGCGCCTCCGCGCCCGGGGATTCCGCCAGCTCAGCGGCGGCGAGCAACAGCTTGTCCTTATCGCCAGGGCGCTGGCCCAGGAAGCGTCCATTCTCGTTATGGACGAACCCACCGCCAACCTGGATTACGGCAATCAGCTCCATGTCCTTTTTGAGATAAAAAAACTCAGCCGCCGGGGGTACAGCATATTCCTCAGCACGCACAACCCTGATCACGCATTCCTGTTTGCCGACAGGATACTTGCCCTGCATAACCGGAAAATCATTGCCTCCGGTACAGCCGGCGAAGTTTTGACCCCCGATCTGATTCAGATGCTTTACGGCATACAGGTACGACTGCGTAAGGACGAACGAGGCATCCTGAGTTCCGCCCCGGTCATGTCCAATTTTACATACTGACGGACCTTTTTGACTCATGTTGTTTCCCCTGCAAAGAGCGGCAAGGGCAAAAGCGGCGTCATCTTCGTGAAGAAAACCTGCCGGTTTTTCCCAATGTTAGGGGTACGAATACGGGCGCAATTGGGGGGCACTTCCCGGCGTAAGAGGGAGGCACTTCCCGGCGCAATTGGGGGGCACTTCCCGGCGTAAGAGGGAGGCACTTCCCGGCGTAAGAGGGAGGCACTTCCCGGCGTAAGAGGGGGCTTCTTACGGGCGTAAGAAGGTGACACTTACGGGCGTAAGAAGGGGCTTCTTGCGGGCGTGTTAGGGGTTCGAAGGCGAGGTAACAATTCCTTATCCGTTATGCCTTCCTTATCGGCGAACCGGGTAAACCACGGGTTTTTGAATATCCGCATAACAAAACGCAATTATACCCTCACATAAACCTTACAGCGGTGCGTCGATGGGTTCTGTTTCAGGCAAAATCACCGGAACGAGCCGGCGGTTTTCGATGTCTTGTTGAAGCAATCAGTCTTGACCATCGCTTGAAGTCCTTACATGATAGTTATTGGAGGGCTTATGAACTGGTTTTTTAAGAAACGCACCATAAAAACAGCGGTCATTGATCTCTCAAAATGGGAAGCCTTGTTAAAAATGTCAGATACGTGGCTTGGAACAGCCGTTACTCTTAGTCATATCGATGATGTCGGGATCGCATTGGCTCATACTGACGAAAAAATACGGCGGCGTTTTATAACTCACTTTCAAGGATGTCAGATAGCCAACGAACTAAGCGCGGCGATAGACAGACAAAAGAATGTCTCGAAGCTTAAAAGTGATGAAGCTAAAAACTTGTTAGCAAGTATGCTTGAGACGAGAAAAAATCAAATCGCTACTTCGATTTAGAGTTACTTCTGACTTGCATCGCTTCAATTGATGTTTTCCGTCCGGTCGAAACATCATTATTTA
>JAITNM010000016.1 GCA_031290475.1 Treponema sp.
TCCGGAGTGCCGGTAAATCTGCTTATCAGTGACGCCGGGGGCTACTCGGTGCTCACCGCCTGGGCCGCGGGGAAATTGTCCGCCAGCTCCATCGCCCGGTTCGTCAAAGAGAAGGATATTGAGAACAAGATCAAAAACCGGAACCTCATCATTCCGGGAAAAGTGGCGGTACTCAAAGGCGAACTGGAAGAGAACCTTCCGGGCTGGAAGATCATCGTAGCCCCCAATGAAGCGGTGGGCGCGGTAAAGTTCCTCAAGGAACTGAAAGTTTAAGAAAAGCACGTTTTGTTATTTAATTATGTTATATATGGAGGAAGAACATGGCAGGTAAATTTATTACCATAGGGGAACGCATTCACTGTATTTCGCCGGTGATCCGGGCGGCGATGGAAAACAAGGACCCGGCGCCCATTCTCAAGCGGGCTAAGGAACAGCTTGACGCCGGGGCCACCTACCTGGATGTAAACATCGGCCCCGCGGAAAAAAGCGGTGAAGACTTAATGAAATGGGCGGTAAAACTGCTCCAGGAAAACTTCGACAACGTGCCCCTCTGCCTGGATACGGCGAACAAGAAGGCCATAGAAGCGGGGATTTCAGTATACAACCGCGCCAAGGGCAAACCCATCGTGAATTCCGCCGATGCCGGAGACCGGATCAGCAATATTGATCTTGCCGCCGCCAATGACGCCATTGTTATCGCCCTCTGCTCCAAGGCAGGGGTACCCTCGGACAACGATGAGCGCATGAGCTACTGCCAGGAAATGCTTGAACGGGGCATGGAAGGGGGCATGGAAGCTGAGGACCTTTGGTTTGACCCGCTCTTTTTGGTTATCAAGGGTATGCAGGATAAACAGAAAGACGTGCTGGACTTTATCAAACAGCTTTCCGACATGGGCTTCAATTCCACCGGCGGCCTTTCCAATGTTTCCAACATGATGCCCAAGCATATAAGGCCCATCATGGACTCGGTTATGGTGGCCATGGCGATTAACCAGGGCCTTACCTCGGCTATTGTGAACCCCTGCGATGTACGGCTCATGGAGACCGTCAAGTCCGCGGACATCATCATGAACCACAGCCTCTATGCCGATTCATACCTGGAACTGTAGTTATGGAAAAGGAACACCAACACTCAGGCGATCATGACCATGAACACCATGACCACGGCCACGGCGCCCCGGACCTGGCAAAAATAACCACCCTTTTGGGTTATATGCTGAGCCACAACAACGAACACGCCGGGGAAATTGCCGAGATAGCCCACCTGCTTCGTCATGCCGATAAAGACGGCGCGGCGGATCTCCTTGAAGAATCGGTTAAGGACTTTGACACAGGAAACGAAAAACTCTCCCAGGCCCTGGCCCTCCTTAAGGGAGGCGCGTGATGTGCCTTTCAACCGCCTGGAAACTGGACAGCCTGGGGGAGAAGGAAATGCTCGGCGAATACATAAGCGGCGTTTCCGTGGCGGGGGATACCATCACCCTTACCGATCTTATGGGCAATGAAACGATTGTAAAGGGGATTCTGCGGGGCGTTGATCTGATAAAAAATTTTATTACTATCACGCCCGTAGAAAACGGCGCGGTATTTGGAACCGGCAAATCATCACAAGTAACCAATATCTTTTCTGAAAAGGAGCATGTGTCATGAAACGCTACGAACGGATTCGGGAAATTCTCAATAACTGTGATAATTCGAGAATGCGGGATGTGGATATTAAGGAAATCGAAGTTGAAGATGTGGATATGGCGGTTAAAGAATTCTGCATGGGCAAAGATGTGAAATGCGAAAAATTTGTCAAGAACGACGGTACCATTGTATTTGACATCCACGCCGACGGCCTCGATCAGCGGGTCACCTACATGGAACTCTAGAAAAGCCCTACGGCCCAGGTGGACAGGAAGGGCAGATAGGTCACCAGTAATACTACCCCAAGCTGTATGGCCAGGAAGGGGAGCACGTTCCGGGAAGTTTCCACAAAGGGCCTTTCAAAGCGGTAACTTGCCAGGAACAGGTTAAGCCCCACCGGGGGGGTAAGGAAGCCCGCCTCCATGTTGATAAGAAAGATGATCCCCATGTGTACCGGATCTATGCCGTAGACCGCGCAGAGGGGGGCGATCAGGGGCAGGATGATCCAGATGGCGGAAAAAATGTCGATAAGGCAGCCTGTCGCAAGAAGGGCCAGGTTGAGGAGCAGAAGGAAGATCCACCGGGAATGCACGGCCTCCTGCATCCAGTCGGCAAAATACTCGGGGATTTGGCTGTCCACGATGTAAAAAGACAGGGCCTGGGCAAGGGCCAGGATAGAAAGTATGCCGCCGATGATGGGAACGGCTTTTGAAAAAACTTCGGGGGTCTTCTTAATGGGGACTTCCCGGTACACAAACACTTCCGCTATAAACACATAGATCGCCGCTACGGCGCTGAGCTCAACCAGGGAAAACAGCCCGGTAAAGTACCCCGCGATAAGGAAGAAGGGGAGCAGTATTTCCGCCAAGGCGCCCTTGAGACCCCGGAGGGCTTTCTTTAAACTGAAGGGCTCCACGGGGATTTTGGTTTTAACTGAAACAACAATACCCAGGAAGATGGTCGCCGCCACCAGAATAAGACCGGGGACGATCCCCCCCAAGAAGAGGTGCATAGTATTGGTTCTGGTGGTGGCCCCGACAAGGAGTATGGGAAGGCTGGGGGGAAAAAGGAGGCCGATGCTCCCCGAGGCGGTAAGGAGGCCGATGATGAATTTATCCGGGTACCCCGTAAGTACCCGGAACAGGACGCCTCCCATGGCGAGGATGGTTACCCCCGAAGCGCCGGTAAAGGAGGTGAAAAAGGCGCAGAGGACCACCGTAACGAGGATCATGCCCCCCGGGAGCCAGCCGAAAATACCCTTAAAGGCAACAACCAAACGCTCCCCGGCCCTGCTCCCGGAAAGGATAAAGCCCGCCAGGGTAAAAAGGGGAATGGCGGCCAGGCTCGTCTGGGTCAGGGCGGTGTAAATCTGGTTCGCCGTAATATCAATTTCGCCCCAGCTGCCCTGGATCAGGATCAGCGCGGCGCCGCCTATAACCGCAAAGAGGGGCGTTCCGGCCAAAGCTGCCAGGATGAGCAGAATCAGTACCGGAACCTTGACCAATGCCGCCAGGGCGCAAAAGGCGTCCGTTACGGACCAGGCAAATTCGGGGAGATCGATGCCCCAGATAAATTTAAAAATCGCCGGCAGTGATGCTGCCGTTCCCAGGATAATCGAAAGAAAAGGCAGTATTCCTGCTGTCCCTTTAAGCCCTGTCCGCCGGGCAAAACGGAAGGCAATGACGGCGTACCCGGCGGGCATGACCAGGGCAAACAGGCGGTCGGGAATAAAGCCGATGTACTGTACCGGGTAGAGTCCCACCCGGATAAAGGAAACCGAGCACCAGAGAAAAATGGTTGTGAGAAATGCCGAAAGGAGGCCGATGCATGAGGCCAGAAATCCTCTGGCTTTTTCGCGCTTGATAAACTGAAAGAGCCCGATAGAAAGATGCTCCCCTTTTCTGGTACAGATCATCCCCGAAAGGAGGCCTAATACTAAAAGCAGATGGGCTATAAGGGAAGGAGCGGCGGGGACGCGGCCCCCAAACAAGGCGCGTATCAGGGCATTAACCGCGGGGAGCAGGGTGAGTGAGGCCAGGGAGAAATAGCAGAGGGCGTCTTCCAGGCGGTACAGAAAAACGATTACCCTTCCCTTGCCGGCTGTTTCCTCAACGGCGGGCACGATGGGCCTCGAGCAGCGATGTTATCCGTTCATACAGGGCCTTGTCAAAAGTGCTCCCTATAAGGGAAGGCATGGCCCTTGCCGTATCGGCGTACCAAAGGGCCGCCTGCTGGGGGCTCACCTGGTTGATAACCAGGCCGTACCGGACCATGGTATCGATCACCTCATTTTCCAGGGCCTGGACCGAATGGTCCAGTTCCGCCTCTACCCTCTTGACCAGGCGCAGCAATTCGGGCCGGTACTTTTCCGGAATGGACCGCCATGCCCGCTGGGTCATAACGATGCTTCCCAGGAAGGGGGCCACCGGGATGGACGCCATGTTTCTTGCCAACCCGAAGATCTGGAGCCCCCCGGCAATGACGGGACTTTGGTAAACCGCGTCAATAAGGCCGCCGGAAAGATTTACCAGAATATGTTCCGTAGCCACCGGGGTCATCTGATAGCCCATGGCTTTAAAAATATCCATCATTTCCTGTTCGGTTTCAATGGTGCCCAGCTTCTGTTTTTTCAGATCAGCGGGGACAAAAACCGGACTTTTGGAAAAAAACCGTACCCAGCCGATCTTGGACCATGCCAGGGTAAAATACCCCTTATCGTTGATACCCTTTTCCATTTCAGGTTTCAGGGCATTTAGAACAACGTCTAACTCCTGGTTATCCCTGATAAGAAAGGGACAACTTAAAGTCATGATGGGAGGGTTGATGAGTTTCATCCCTAACGTACTCAGCACGGCCGCCTGGATCTGGTTCATATTGAGTTTACGGATAACATCGGCTTCATTTGACTGGTTGTTGTGGTAAATCTGCAAGGTTACTTCACCGTTGGTGGCCTCCTTCCATTCCACCGAAAGCCGGTTCAAAAGGTTGCCCCAGGGGGTATTTTCGGGGACCAGGGACACAAGCTTAATAGTAACCTTCCGCTGGGCAAAAACCGGAATGGGAAGCATAACAAAAATCAGGGTAAGGCATAGCAGCAGGCAGCGTATTTTTTTCATCCCCATTCCTCCGTTTCTAATTAGTATACCCAATCGCTTTTATAGATGTAAGAGTAATTTTTTGCTAATTGGGGCGAATTATTGGCCTTTTGCCTTTTTTAATTTAATAGCATTTCGTTCCCGCCGGACCGCGACGAAGATGACTATCACGAAAAAGAGGAAGATCAGAACAGTAATAATAAGGATGATGAGATTGACCGGTTCCGCGTTTTCAGACGCCGGAGGGGAATCGGGGGAAATTACCGGGCCACTTGGCGCGACAGATCCGGCTATGAGAAAGAAGGCGCACGCCAAGAGGGAGAGTACCGCCAAAATTAAGGCAACAACCGCCGCCCGGCGTATTACGGGAGAAGATTTTTTCGAGACCACAAAATAGACCATCCCCCCCATGGCAAGGAGGGCTATAAGTACCGGAAATATCAGCATAGTTAATAATCGGCTCTTTCTCCCTTTTTTTGAACCAGGTTTTCTTCAGAACCCTTGTCTTCCTGCAAATAATAGCGTATTATTTTGAGTAAATTTACCAGAGAGAGGTATATCATGGCATATAAAATCAGTGACGCTTGTTTGAATTGCGGATCCTGCGACAGTGAATGTCCGACGGAGGCAATCTCCGAAAAAGAGAACGCCCGTTGGATCGATCCTGACAAATGTCAGGACTGTGGCTCATGCGCCGCGGTTTGCCCTGCCGACGCAATTTCTCAAGAATAAAATCAGGAAATTGCAGGGGGGAGGCAAGGAATTTTCCTTGCCTTTTTTTATACTCGCCCTTTTCTTCGCCTTTTACCCCCCGGCATTGCCCGCTGTTTTTGGACAGGACATCCCGGCGCCGTCTCCGGATGGGGCGGGTGAACCGCGGGGCCAGCCGGCGTTCCCCCTCATCACCCGCCTTGATCCCGGGGACGGGGTGTTCAGGCAATACCTGGCGGATGTGGAAACCGCCCGGCTGCTCCTCTTCAGCAGGAGGCGATCCTCCCCCTTGCAGGGCGCCGAAGAGCCGGAGCTTCCCGGCGGAACCCTGGGAGAGGCCCTGACCATATACGCGTACAGGCTCCGGGGAGAGGATCTCTTGAGCCTGGCGGCACGGTGCAATGTCCCCTATGCGGCCCTGGCAACGTTGAACCGCATTCCCCATCCCCAGGAAATGGCCCGGGAGGGCGTCTTCCTCCTCCCTTCCATGCCGGGACTCTTCGTGCCTGAAGAGCCGGAAACCGACTTGGAACGGCTTCTCCGTTCTTCCCGGGACGGTGAGGGAGGCGCGGTGATCACCGTGAGGCACGACGGCAAAAGCGGCGAAGGACAGCGTTTTCTTTTCCTCCCCGGAGCGGAATTTACCGCCACCGAACGGGCGTTTTTCCTTACCAGAGGCTTCCGGTTCCCCCTCAAGGCATACCGGCTTACCAGCGGATTCGGCCCTCGGATAAACCCGGTAACCGGGAATTTGCGGAACCACCAGGGACTGGACCTGGCGGCGCCCATGGGAACCGAGGTCTACGCCGCCCGGGACGGTACGGTTACCGATATCGGGGAAGATTCCATTTACGGCAAATACGTGATCATCCGCCATAAGGATAACTGGACCAGCCTCTACGGACACCTTTCAGAGATAAATACAGCCTTGCGAAGAGACGTTCAATCTGGTACTCTTATAGGCAGGGTAGGATCAACAGGTCAATCCACCGGCCCCCATCTGCATTTCGAGCTTAGACAGCATGGGAAGGCGCAAGACCCTGGAAGGTTGCTATTTTAATGAAAAGCCGCGCCGTAACTCCGTTCTTGATCGCCGTTGTTTTTTCTCTGGTATTCCCCTGTGTCCTCAAGGCTGAGTCTATCCGTGTTGTTATTGCCGGCGCCGCCCTGGTCTCGGCGGAAAGCCCCGGCGGTGTTTCCATACCCCTGTCCTATATTGATTCCGCCCTGATCTCCCTGAGTCCTGATGTCCGTTTCTTCCGGGGCGTTGAGCTGGAATTCACGGTGCCCCAGGCCTACATGGCCTACAGGGGCAGTCTCGCCCTGGCGATCTACGGTGATTTGAACCGTATCCCGGAGAAAGGCGTCGCCGATCTCAATGCCCGGCAGCTGAATTTTGAGCCTGTTCCGAATAAAATTCAGTCCGTATACCAGATCCCCATCAGGAGGCAGCACGGCCTGCGCTCAACCCCCTATGTCTCGGTCATTTCCACCACGGTTCCCCCCAATGCTTTTCCCCTGATCTTCCGGGTTATGCCGGTAATCAAGGGGTTAAGTGAAGATTTTGAGACTATGCGCTTTAATCTGAATGTAAAGCCCATTCTGAGCGATGAGGGGGCAATCCGTATCGGTATTAAACTGCCGGAGAATTTGCAGGACAAGCCCTTTACCCTCCTCATTGACGATCAGGTAATTGAGAGGCCCCAGGAAGAACGGCTCTTGCGGGAGGGGGAACATCACCTGCTGATCCTTTCAGAAGATTACCGCAACGAGAACCGGGTTTTTATGGTAGAACGGGGCAAGACCCTTGAACTGAACATCACCCTTCAGGACCCTACCCCGCTGATTATCTTTGAGGCTCCGGCAAATGCCCGGATCTTCTTCGATAACGTCCAAATCGATCCCGGAAAAGCCCTGATGGTGGAACCAGGCAACCACGAAGTCCGGTTCCAGCTGAGCGATTATGCCGTCGTTAAGCCCCTGTCGGTCCAGAAAGGCAGGACCTACCGGGTAGCCATGGCCGTAGACGTGCTGGTCATCGAAAGCGATTAAATCTAAGGAATCGCTTTATTTAAAAAAAAATTCTTTTTTTTAGAAAAAAATTTGCACATCTGCGGATAAAATGATTAAATTTACATTAAGGATTCGGTCTTAGAGACCGATATTCTACTTGTCGGACTTATAGTTCCCCTCCCAAATCACTATATTTCCGGCATGCCTCAAGGGCAGGGCCGGTGTGAGCCGTAAGGTTTGCGCCGGCCTTTTTTTGTCTTCACCGTCAGATTAACCAACAACCCCGCCCCAAGGGGCTAAACTTGACCCGCAAAATATTTAATCAGGGGGTCCCTAAAAGGTCCGCGAGTTTTGTCTCTTCCCCGGGGGAAAGGGTCCCCGGCAGGATGAGGGGTTCTTCCGGCCCTGGGGGGAGGAGGAAGCCCTTCTCCAGGAAGCGCCGGAACAAGGCGGTATAGTCGTCTTCTCCCCCGGGGGAGGCGAGGCTGAGGTATATACCCCGCCGCCGCCACCTTCCGTCCTGGGAAAGGACCCTGGTAATTTTGGGGAAACCGGCTGCCCGGCAGGAGGACGAGGCGAGATCGTAGACTGCCCTGGCGGAGGCGGCCAAAATGACCGGGGAAACAAACTCCGGGGGCGGGAAGGAAGCCTCCAGGCTCTTGTCCAGGACCAGCGCCCGGGGGGCAAGGGGCCAGGGCAGAATGGGGATGAGGAGGGACGAAAGCGGCTGGCCGTCCGCCAGAAAGGGCCGCCAGAGCATGGGCCGGTAATTGTCCCCCGCCTCAGTTTCCGTAAAAGCCGGGTCCGGGAATGGGCCGTCTTCGGGGCTAAGAAATCCGGCTTTACACAAGGCCCGGCGGAGGGAAGCTTCGTCTTGGTAAACCCGGAAACCGCGGCCGGGAAAGAGGACGGACAGGGCTTTAAAGAAACGTCCCTCCAAATGGCTTGAAAAAGGGGCAAAAAGCCCCCGTTCGGAGGTATTTTTCAATTCCCTGAGGACCGCGGGAGGGGTATGCCCCAGGACAGCCCGGCCGCCGTCCTGCCAGAGATCCGTCAGGCGGCCGCCGGCGGCGGTGTAAAGCCGGAACTCCCGGGCGCGGCGGATTTGGGGAACCAGGCGGAGGCGGGAAACGCGGGATTCGGAAGCCATCTAATCGTCCCCGATTTTGGTGAAGCGGCTGCTCTGGCTTGCGCTCAGAAAACGCAGTTCCTTGCCGGTATCGAAACGGACCCGGATCACCGGGCCGTCTTCCGCGTCCTCCCGGATCTCGATCACCGCGCCGTAACCGTGATCGTCGTGGAAGCTCCGCTCCCCCACCCGCCAGCGGCCGTCGGAAGAAGGCTGTCCGCCCCTGGGGGAACCGGCGCGGCCCGGAACCGCCCCGGCGGGCGCTGCCCGTATAGCGCCTCTGCCGCCGGCCGAAAAGCCGTAGGGGGGTTTTCCGAGGATACGCAGGGCCCCCCGGCCCTCCTTGGAGGCCGCCGCTTCCCTCAGGAAGAGGGAGGGCTCCATGGGCTGGGTGCGGCCAAAAACACGGCGCATGGCGCAGGACGAAAGGTAGAGTTCGTCCATTGCCCGGGTAACCCCCACGTAGAAAAGGCGGCGCTCTTCTTCAAGGTCCTCGCCCTTTTTATCGTCCCGGGGAAAGACCCCCTGCTCCACCCCGGTGATGATCACCCGGCGGAATTCCAGCCCCTTGGTGTTGTGAAGGGTGATGAGGCTTACCACGTCTTCAGCCCCGTCTTTTTCTCCCGGATTCTCCAGAGAACGGTCCAGTTCAATGTGTTCCAGGAATTCCAAAAGCCCCTCCCTGGCCGAAGGGTAGAGACTCGCGGCGTTGACCAGTTCCTGGAGGTTGGCAATACGCTGATTCCCGGCGATTTCGTCATGGGCAAGGTGGTACTCCGCAAGCCCTACCCCGTTGATAAGGGCGACGACACAGCGGGAGAGCCCTTCCCCGGCGCGGAGCTCACCGCCCCGGTTTTTGCCGCCCGGCGCCGGGGAAGCCGGGAGTTTGCCGGGCTTTGGCCCTTTGTCCTTAGGGCCGTCCTGATCCCCGCCTGGGACCGCGCCCAAAGTTTCCTCCCCGGAGGCAATGGCGGCGAGAAAGTCCCGGAGGCCCGAACGGGCTTTGACGGCAAGATCCGGCATGATACGCCGGGCCGCGGCGGCAAGATCCTCGCCATGGATTCCGGCCCTGGCAACCACCCGGTCCACCGTAACGCCCCCTACGCCACGGGCAGGCTTGTTCACCACCCGGCGGAAGGCTACCTCGTCACGGGGGTTCACCAGGAAGGAAAGAAGGGCCAAGGCGTCCTTTATCTCCTCCCGTTCGTAAAATTTAAGAGAACCCAGTATCCGGTAGGGGATACGCCGGCGGAGCAGCTCAGTCTCAAAACCCAGGGATTGGGCATTGGTCCGGTAGAGGATGGCCCAATCGGAATAAGAGGATTGAGCCCCCCCGGCGCCCTTTACCGCGTTGGCAATGAGATCCGCGCAAAAGGAGACTTCCCCATCCTGATCGGGGAGGAAAACCAATGCCGGCGTTTTACCGGGGCCCCGCTCGGAGCGGAGGGTTTTCCCCAGCCTGCCGGAGTTGTAGTTCACCACTGAGGAGGCTACCCGCAGGATGGGCTCGGTAGAGCGGTAATTCCGTTCAAGGCGGATGATGTCGGCGCCGGAAAAACGGTCGGGAAATTCCAGGATGTTCCGCACCTCGGCGCCCCGGAAGCGGTAAATAGACTGATCGTCATCACCTACAACACAAATGTAGGTACCGGTCCCGGCCAGTTCTTTCAGTAATTCAAACTGGGCTACGTTGGAATCCTGGTATTCGTCTACCAGAATCACCCGGAACCGGTCCCGGAAACGCCGGGCCACCTCGGGATTGGCCCTGAGGATGTCCACGGGCTTTTTAATAAGATCGCCAAAGTCCACATTGCCGATCTCTGCAAGCCGTTCCTCATAGCGGGTGTAGATTTTGCGGAACTTTTTCCGGTGATCGATGCGGTCCAGTTCGGGATCTTCCGGGCCGAGGAAGAAATCTTTGGCCCGGCTTATGGCGCGAGATGCAAGCTTTACTTCAGCCTTAGGGACATCGTCCATCAAAGAAGAGAGGAGGGAAACCGCGTCATCATCATCGTAAATGACAAAATTTGAATTTAAGCCCAGCGCCGCGCCGTTCCGGCGTAAGAACCACGCCCCAAAGGAGTGGAAGGTCCGGATCATGGCCTCACCTGAGCGCCCCTCAATCCGGCGGGCCCGTTCCGCCATTTCCCGGGCGGCCTTGTTGGTAAAGGTCACCGCCAGAATGGAATAGGGGTCCACCCCCTTCTCCCGGATCAGATAGGCGATCTTGGTGGTGATCACCCGGGTTTTTCCGGAACCGGCGCCGGCAAGGATGAGCAGGGGGCGATCGGAATGGAGCACCGCTTCCCGCTGTTCCCTGTTCAGGGCTTCCAGATAGACCGGAAGCGCCTCTTTATCACTCATAACCCGAGTATAACACCAAAGACACGGTTTCTTAAAGCGGGCAATTGACAGCAGGAGGGGGATATCAGCATACTATTTTCTAGATTATCCCATAAAAAAGGAGCGGGGATGCATACTATTGTCCTCATTGATGATCACCCTATGATACGCCGGGCGTTTAACACCTATCTGAGCGAAACCGGGCGCTTTCTTGTGACGGGCGAAGCGGGCTCTCTGGACGAAGCCCGGGCGCTCTTCAGTACCCTTACGCCAATACCGGATCTCGTGCTGTTAGACATTGAGCTGGGAGAAGAAAACGGCCTGGATCTGCTCCCCTTGCTCCGGGCAATGGAGTCTCAAAATGATAAAAAAAAGAACAGGGTAGAAAGTTTTTCTCCCATGGTTTTGGTGTTTTCCATGTTTGAGGATCCCTTTAAAATCCAGACGGCCCTTCACCAGGGCGCCCGGGGTTATGTTTCCAAAACCGCGGATGAAACAGAGATCGCCTCCGCCCTGGAATCGATCCTGAACGGGGAAATCTATATCGACAAGCGGCTCAAAACCAAGGCAACGGAAACCAAGGACATCTACGCCGGACTTTCTAAACGGGAACGGATCATCCTTGACCTGGTCCAGAAAAACATGGATAACCGGAGCATTGCGAAAAAGCTGGACCTTAAAGCCAGAACCGTGGAAAACTACATTTCCCGGATCTACACCAAAACCGGCGCCCTTACCCGGGGCGATCTGGCCCGTTTATAGTCGCGATAGCACTTCCCCAAGCGGCCCGGTAAACTCCTAACCGGCTTTTTATCCTGAAGATAAACAGGAAGAGTCCGTAGCTCCCGAAAACAACTATCACCCGGTCAACCATATTCACCGGAATCCGGGCCAGAATATTTGCCAGGATCAGGTTTACCTGGTTTCTTAAAAGCCCAAGCTTGAAGTACATCTCCGGGGAATAGGTTTTTTCGACGCTCTTGAAAACCAAGGTATTTACAGAACCGATAATACCCCCCAAGAGACTAATCACCAGGCACATTGAAACGGAAATGACGCAGAGGGCCGATATCACATAGAGGAGCAAAAAATTAAAATTGTCCTCCTTAAAAACGCCAAACTTGTCCGTCATACCAAAGCAGGGTTCTGAATTTTTTGTGATGATATGAAACCGTAAACAGAACCCCCTTACCAGGATCAATTCGGTAATACTGCAGATTACAAAAAGGTCCCCCGGCCAGTAGGGTTCCCCCAGGAAAAGTCCGTAGGGAAGAAGGCTTAAAAAAGCGGTAATAATCCCGGGGATGATTCCCCCGCTTAAGGCAATGGTCAGGGTGAACAGGGTGTCCACAAATAAGAACTGGGAAAACACCTTCGCCGCCAACTGGTTGAGGCCAAAATTAGCCAGAGCCGCGACAAAACAGAAAAATAGTAAGATGATTTTCTTGCCCGGATTTCCGCCTCTTCCTTTCATTATGTTATTACATATAGCATAAATTTACATTTTGTGTATACTATATATAGTATATATATGATTAAACAGGCTGTTTTTTGTCCTTTGGCGCCGTTAGCCTTGCTCCTCTTGCAGCTGTTGTTTTTTTATCCGGATCTCTATGCCTCGGGAAGCGGCCAGCAGGAAAACTATTCGATTTACGAAATCGCCCGGCATTGGGCGGAATGGGACGGAAAGCTGGAACGGTATTTCGAGGGAAAAGAGGATATTCCGTCCCTGGTGGAATCATTAAACGGGTTTTCCCGGGAATTGAACAGTTTTATACAATCCAAATCGCTGCAATACTATATTTCCGGTCACTTTAGTTTCCGTGAGCGGGGGGAAAAAATTATCGGCATGGTGGGGGAAATCCGTCTTGCCCTGGAAACGGACCAGCCGGAAACAGCCGTACTCTACGCCCTGGAAACAGACCGGCTCCTCATGGGCTGGCAGTACCGGGACGCCAAGCTCACCGACAGCATAAACATGCGGTACTTCTATCAGTTTTTTCTCTTTTCCCTGATGATCATCACCCTGGTACTGTTCATCTGGCTGCTCTGCCATGCCCTGATGGCCTCCCGGATCCGGGAACAGGAATCCCAGGCTTTTTCCCGGGAGATCATCCTGGGTCAGGAACGGGAGCGGAAGCGGATTTCCCGGGAACTCCACGATACGGTGGCGCAGGAACTGCGTTATCTGGGGATGAAGCTGACCCGGATCTACCGGGAAACGGCTAAAAACGATGGGAAGGCCATATCGGCCCTCTGCAAAGAGGTTATCAGGGAACAAAAGACCCTGGCCGACCGGGTGCGTTCCATTTGCCGCAACCTCATTCCCCCGGATTTTCAAAGACAAAACCTGGTGGATGCCCTGAACCTTCTCTGTACCGATTTCTCCGAACGGACGGGAATCAAATGCGTTCTCTCCGCGGAAGAGAACCTCAGATTCGATTCCCTTTCCCCGGACGCGCAGCTCCAGTGTTTCAGGATCGTCCAGGAGGCCTTGATCAATATCGAGAAACACGCGGAAGCCTCTGAGGCATCGGTGGTGGTGCGGAACGGCAGGGCCGAGAAAAACCCGGCGCCCCGGGGACTTCCCTCCCTGGTGATCTGCGTCTCCGATGACGGCAAGGGATTCGACGAACCCCCTTCTTCGCCGGCCATTCTTGCCGGCGCCTATGATCATTTTGGTATCAGGGGAATGTACGAACGGACCGCTATGCTGAACGGTTCCCTGGAATTTCTCGGGGAAAAGGGAGAAGGCGTCCTGGTAAAAATCATGATTCCCCTGGAAAGCGATTTTTCTCTGGAATTACCCCGCCCTAAAGCGGTCTAACGTTCAGCAATTTTACTTTCTGAGCCCTTCCACGTGGCGGTAGCGTAACACCATATCTACAAAGTCCCGGTTGAAGAGGGGCGGCTTCTTAAAGTAGTAAAGGTGGCTGCCTCCGTTCCTGCCGCACCGGCAGTCGGAACAGCCGAAACCCGGTACGCCCCTGGCGCCGGTTTTTTTCAGGTCCTCCGCAAGGCTGCACTCCAGGTTCCGGTAGGACATGATCGGCAGGGCGGAAAGTGTTTCCGCGTAGGGGGTAAGAAAATCAAAATGCCAGTGTTTCTGTTTATGGGTCTTGCGGAGATGCCGGCGTACCCTTTGGGAAAGGTTTTTCCGGGCCGAACCGGCATAGACGTACCACCCCTCTTCAAAGGCAATGATCCCCAGGGCCCCTACCTCAATTTCCCGTCCCTCCCCAAGTTTCAGAATAATAAGGTAGTTTCCGCCGTTGCCCAGGGCAAGTTCCCCGTGGCCCAGGTCCACAGGCACAGAGGGCTTCACCAGGCGCGCCTTGCCCCCATCCTCACAGCTGAGGAGGGCCGCGTGAACCGCGACCTTGCCGGCGGCGTGGGGGGCCGCCGCCCCCAGGCGCGACAGGGCCGATGCAAAGGCGGGATCGGTGTGGAGGTTCGGGACAAAGCGGCGGCACTCGCCGTGGAGGATGACAAAAAGCACGTGACAGGAGTAGCCTTTAGCAGTCAGGGCGGCAAGCTCCTCCAGGTGTTTCAGCGCCCTCTGGCTGGGGGCGTCGGGGAACATGGCGACCCCTTCCTCAACCAGGGAACAGGCCTTCACCTCAACGAGGTGGCGGACGCCGGAAGCGTCCAGGCAGAGAAAGTCGAAACGGGAAGAACCTATGGCATACTCGGGGTGTACTGCCCCGAGGTTCGGAATGATCGCTTTCAGGAGAAGTTCTTCCGCAGCCCTGTTGGCCCGGGAAGAGAAGAGGGGCATTATCCGGTCCCGGTGGTAGACCGCCGCCGCGGTCCAGAGGGTTTTCGCAGGCTTTGCGGCTTCCGGCTTTTTACCCCCCGGTTTTGGAACAGAAGAACCGCCCGCGTCCGCTTCACTGGCGCCCCGTTTTTCCAGAATCAGGCGGGCGCCGGGAAACAGGACCTCCATGAGCCGCCCCGGATTAGGGCAGTGACAGAAAAGCTCTTCGTCACCGTCCCGGGCTATAATCAAAAACCGGTTAGGCCGTTTCACAAAAACAGCTTCCCTGTCATTACGGAAAAAAACCACGTTCATTTTCAAATTGTTAAAGACCCGCACGGGTCCTAAGAATTCCGGCGCCCTATAATAACATCCCACTGGGTAGCGAGCATTCCGCAGAACATCAGGACAAAACCCAGAAGCGTCCAGGTTCCCAGGGGCTCCGATAGTATAATTACCCCGCCAATGGCGGCGAAGATGCCTTCCAGGGAAAGGAGGATGGTGGCATGGGAAGGGGGCGCGTATTTTTGGGCCACCGCCTGGAGGGTATAGGCAATCCCCACGGAACAAAAGCCCCCATAGAGAACGGGAATGATCCCGTCCAGGAGGGAACCGGGAACAATGGTCTCGGTAAAAAAGGCGATGATAAGGGAAATCAGGCCGCACCAGAAAAACTGTCCCAACGAAAGGACTATGGCGTCCACCCGCCGTACCAGGGCATCGATAATGAGCACATGGGCGGTCCAGAAAAGGGCGCTTACCGCAGTAATTATATCCCCCTGGTTGAGTGAGAAAGAACTTATTGAAGCGTCACGGCCGATGATCTGGCCCGCCGCGCTCAGGAAAAAAAGTCCGGTAAAAGTCAGGAGCGCCCCAATCCAGGTGGGAAGATGGGTCTTCTTTCCGAGAAATATCCCGATGATGGGGGTGAACACCACATAGAGGCCCGTGATAAAACCCGAATTCCCCGCAGTGGTATAGATGATGCCGATCTGTTGCAGGGTAGCCGCGATAAAAAGACAGCTCCCCGCCAGAACAGAAGAAACAATGAAAACCTTCAAACTCAGGGGCTTTCCGGTTTTACCGTCCTTATGGTATTTGGGATTTCGAAACCTGACGAGTACCAGGGGGAGGAGGGAAAGGCTTCCCAGTAGAAAACGAATGCCGTTGAAGGTAAAGGGGCCCATGAACTCCATACCGGTTCTCTGGGCCACAAAGGCAAAACCCCAAATGCACGCAGTGATCAGCAGCAAGATGTCCGCTCTAAGGGCCTGTTTATTCATACACGGTATGATATAGTATCCGCTGACAGATAACAAGGGCAAATCAGAGGTTGAATAAGTTGAATAATATGGATGAAGTAATTAATTTACTGCGTGAATCGGAAGCCATGCTGGAGGGGCATTTTCTCCTCTCCTCCGGACGGCACTCGGACCGGTACTTTCAGTGCGCCCGGCTTTTGCAGTACCCCGGCCGGGCGGCGGCGGCCCTGAGCGGGGTGGCGGCTAACATCAAGGCGGACATCGCCGCCGGAACCCTGGCGGTTGACGCCGTAGCGGGCCCCGCCATGGGGGGGATCATCGTGGCCTACGAACTGGGCCGCCAGCTGGGGCTTCCCGCCTTCTTCACCGAGCGGGACGACAGCGGGGCTATGACGCTGCGCCGGGGTTTTGAAATAAGGCCCGGCCTGCGCATCCTCATCGCCGAAGACGTGGTTACCACCGGGAAGAGTTCCCTTGAGAGCGCCGTGGTGCTGGAAAAGCTGGGGGGCAGGGTAACCGCCCTGGCCTGTGTGGTGGATCGCCGGGCGGCGGGGGTTCCGGCGTCCTGGCCCATATACGCCGCCGCCGCTTTGGAAGCGGCCAACTGGGAAGCGGACTCCTGCGAGCTCTGCAAAAAAGGCATTCCCGCGGTTAAGCCGGGCTCCCGGAAATTTTAGCCTTTTGAGGTTCTTTGATGAATATACTGATAATCGGATCCGGGGGCAGGGAACACGCCATGGCGTGGAAACTCGCCGAAGAGCCAAATATTGATAGAGTGTACGTCAGTCCGGGTAACGGCGGGACCGGCCTTGAAGAAAAATGTGAAAATGTACCCCTTCCGGGGGATCTTCGGGAGGAGAAAACCCAGGAAGCCCTCATGGAAATTGCCAGGAATATCCATGCAGGCATTACCGTGATAGGGCCCGAAGCGCCCCTGGAAGCGGGGCTGGTGGACCGCTTTCGGGATAACGGGCTTCCCATTATCGGGCCGAACCGGGCCGCAAGCCGTCTTGAAACCAGCAAAAGTTATGCCAAATCCTTCATGGAAAAGTACGGCGTCAGGACCAGCCGCAGCCGGTTTTTTACCGGTTACGAAGCCGCCCTGGGCTATGCGGAAAACTACTTTAAGGATACCCTTGGAATCCCAACCGGGATCCGAAGCGAAGGTTCCCCTCCTGGCGGCGGAGATCCTGCGGGGGTAACGAGCGCCGGGGCGCCCCTGGTGATAAAAGCCGACGGGCTTGCGGCCGGCAAGGGGGTGGTGATAGCCCTTACCATAGAAGAAGCGGAAGCCTCCCTGAGATCCTTCATGAAAGAAGGGCGCCTGGGGAAGGCGGGAAAAACCGTGGTTATGGAAGAATTTGTGGAGGGCCGGGAAGTCTCGGTACTGGCGGCGGTGAGTGTGAGCCCTAAAAGGGCGCCTTTTATGCTGCCCTTTATTTCCGCCCGGGACCATAAACGCCGTTTTGACGGCGGAAGCGGCCCTAATACGGGGGGTATGGGGGCTATTGCCCCGGCGCCGGATTTTTTCGGCGCCGCCCAACAGGACTTTGCCGCCCGGATCCTTGCCCCAACCCTGCGGGGAATGGAGCAGGAAGGGATGGATTACCGGGGGTTCATCTTCTTCGGCCTCATGATCCGGGAAAACCACTGCTACCTGCTGGAATACAACGCCCGTCTGGGAGACCCCGAAACCCAGGCGGTGCTCCCGTTGATGGATTCAAACTTTTCAGATCTCTGCCTTGCCATCCTGGAAAACCGGCTCGACAGGTTTCCCCTGATGTGGAAAAAAGGGGCTGTCTGCGCCCCCGTAGCGGTGGCCGGGGAAATTCCCGGTTTTCCGGGTTATCCCGGCCCCTACCGGAACGGAAATCCCATCAGAGTAGACCGGGAAAGGCTCATTCACGCGGGGGCCCGGCTCTTTGCCGCCGGTACGGCCTATGCCGGCAAGGGGGAAGAAATGCTTACCGCCGGAGGGCGGGTACTCGCGGTTTCGGCCTGGGGCGCCGACGGAGAGGAGGCCCGGCGGCGGGCATATGAAGGGCTGGCGGCGGTTTCCTTTGAAGGGATGGCTTTTAGAACCGACATAGGCAGGGGCTAATCTACTCACATTGTAAGTACCTGTACTGTTACAGGATTATAATTGACGTTAATCCTAAACGCATATATATTTAGTAGTATGGCCGTAATAACCAGTCAAAAAATAGCTACCTATTACGAACGGTATAAATCCATTGATGTCACCTATACTAAGGATATTATCCAAGTGACGGGGATGGTTACCCAACAGGTTTTCCTCAAATGCGGCGGTGATTTCTGGCCCTGCGTGGTTTATTCAAGTTCTTTTGAGGGAGCTAAGATCGTTGCTAATACCAAGTCGGGGATTCTCAACAAACTTGAAGTGGCAAATAACGCCGCAAGCCTTAGGTTTTGTTTTTCCAACCAGGAGTCTTCTTCGCCGGTAACCTTCTTTGTAGCGGTCAGAGTGGGTAGTAATACTCCTTACGGTGGTGACTCCAAAGATATGGCCCTTTTCAACCTCCAGTTCACCCAGCGTCCCCCTGATGATCTTATCGAAATTATGGGCCGTCTCCTGGACGCCAATGTCAACTCGGTTAAACGGAAGAACGAACGGATCAACTTGACCACCGAAACTGTCCGGCGGCTCAGGATCCTTACCAAGGATATTGCCGCCTTTATCCAGGGGGTGCCCCGGCGCTGTATTTTGCGGGACATCTCCTTTGGGGGGGCAAGACTGGTTATTATGGGAGTGGCTAAATTCCTGGTAGACAAGGACTCGGCCCTGCGGGTGGATTTTGACGACCCAAGGGCAAGTTTTCTTATCAAGGGAAAATTCATCAAAGCTGAGCCGGTAGAAGGCCGGCAGGATCTGCTGGCGGTAGACATTGAATTTACGGAAGCCCACATCCCCATGGGGTACAAAATCCGGTTAAATGATTTCTTAGGCCAGACCTGGGCGGATTCCCGGATCAACGAAAAGTCCGACAAGACCGCGGAAAATTCCAGGGCCGCGAAAAAAGCCGCTTCCACCGAAAAGACGGAAAAGGAAAAAGCCGTAGACGCCCTTAAGGCCATGAAAAACAGCGGTTCCAACGAAGAAGAGGGAAAAGCGGCGCCGCCGGTGGAAAAGACCCTGGGTAGTAGTTCTGAATCTGAAAAAGCCGGGGCGTAAAAACTTGTAATGGAATCCAACCAGGGGCGTATCGTTTTTTTATCGGTTCCCGAATCCTTGCGGAGCCGGATTGCGCCGGAACCCCATGATCATGACCACCGCGATGAAGAGCCTGATGATGATGATTTTACCATCGATCCGTCGATTCCCATACCGGTAGAACTGCGACCGGGGGAAACAAACCTGGATCTTGAAGAGCTTTCCTGGGAAATGATTATTTCCGGAATGCTCCGGGTTATTTCCGCCGGTGAAAAGCGCCTGGAGGATCCCCCCCCGGGACAAAAGAATCCCCTTGAGAACAATCCCGGCTCGGGCCTTGATCCCGATGACATTGACTACTACCGCCGTTTTGTCCTCTCGGTAAGACCCCGTATTAGGGGAGAATTTACCGAGGCCGCCATACTCCACGCCCGGAACGGGGATTTTGCCCCGGCCCTGGAGATCCTTGACGTTCTCCAGGGACTCTTCCCCCGGTCTCCGGCGCTGCTTTTGAACCGGGCTTTGGTCCTGGAAAATCAGGCTGAGGCTCTGGAACGGGCCGGAAGGGAAACAGAGGCTGAGGCGGGATTCAAGGCCGCCCATGAAGGCTACCGCCGGCTTCTGGCCCTGGAGCCGCCCTTCCCCGACAGTTTTTTTAACGCCGCTTTCTTTTACATGAAGCGGCATAATTTCGACCAGGCCAGGGAGTGTTTCATCTCATACCTTCCCCTCTCGGATGATGATGAAAAGCGGCTCAGGGCGGAACGCTTTATCAGGGAAATTGAAAAGGGCGGTCTGGATGACCAAATGTTCCGGGAGGCCTACGATTTAATCCGTCTTGGGGAAGAACAGGAAGGCATGGAGCGGATACGCGACTTTATTGAGCGCCACAGCGGGGTCTGGAACGGTTGGTTCATCCTTGGCTGGGCTTTACGGCGGCTCGGCCGCTGGGAAGACGGCGCAGTATCCCTGCGCAAGGCGGTGGATCTGGGGGGCGGCAACAGCGACACCCGGAATGAGCTTGCCATCTGCCTTATGGAAAAAGGTGACTACGCCGAAGCCAGGAAGGAATTGGAATCGGCCCTGAGGGAAGAGCCTGAAAACGTGAAGATCATCTCCAACCTGGGGGTACTGTCCCTTAAAACCGGGAACGCCGTTGAGGCGGCGGGATTTTTTCGCACAGTCCTGGAAATTGAACCCGGCGATCCGATTGCGAAACAGTACCTGGAATCTTCGCAATCCTAAATTTAGAATTGCTGCTCTTAGGAGCCTGTCGGACTTGTGGATTTTTGCACCAAAACTGATGCAAAAATCCCCGATTTATGGGCTCCTTACGGTTATGCCTGGCCTAAGGAGAAATCCCCGATGATCTTAAAACGTTTTCCATCCCGGACCACTTCGAGTTTACGGTCCGGAAAATAACGGGGCAGTTTCCGCCTTATAAGGAGCGCCGCTTCGGTCATGAGGTACTCAAACTGTTCATCCCGAACCTGTTCCAGGGTAGCCACTTTAAGGGAAACTATGTAGCCCCTCCCTTTCTCGGAACCAATGCCTACGGTAAAGTCCGGGGCGATGTCGAAGAGCCCGTCCATCTCGGGGTTGTAGGTCTCCCCCCTGCCGGGGCGGTTGGGATGGCGGGGAAAACTTTCGCCCCAGAACTCTTCCAATTCTTCATCAACTTCGTGAAAAAGGGCTTCCAGGGTCTCGTTAAAGGCTACAAGCTTGGGATGGGTGTACATGGCCGTTTAGGAAGTGACAGGAAACCGTTCGGAGAGAAAAGCGGTTATGGCTTTCATGGTCTCTTCATACTGATCTGAAAAAATAGAATGACTGCTCTCTTCCAGAATAACTGTTTTACAATCAGAAAGTCTTTCCGCAATTTCAATGGTACAGGCAATAGGGGTTACCCAGTCGTGCCTCCCCCCGATTAAAAGCACCGGACAGGAGATCCTATGGAGATCCCGCAAAAAATCAAAAGTCTTAAGGTCTCCGCCGAATGCCCTGTTCAAAGCCTTGTAAGAAAGTATTTCCCTGGTGGCATACCTGGCAAAAGTTTCGGCGGATTTCTTTTTATGGGTATATATGCCGGCAAAGATACGGTAGTATTCCAGAAAAGTTTCGTTGTCCGGAAATTTACCGTCCCAGAGGTACTTTTCGGCAGTCTCAATCTGTTCCCTGGAGCCCCGCTTTGCAAGTTCCTCCCTGGCCATATCAAAGGCATGGTGGTGTGCGGCGGTGTTAAGAAGTATGAGTCCTTCAACATTTTCAGCATAAGAAATCCCATAGCTCTGGGCCGCAATACCGCCGTAGGACTGTCCAAAGAGAATGATCTTTTCCAGCCCCAGATACCGGCGCAGGGCTTCAATATCTTCCACATTCTGAGCGATA
Organism: Treponema sp.; assembly: GCA_031290475.1. Lineage (GTDB taxonomy): Bacteria > Spirochaetota > Spirochaetia > Treponematales > Breznakiellaceae > JAITNM01. Next base: position 21,500 of record JAITNM010000016.1, read on the forward strand.
GTATACGTACCCTCGTCAGGATAATCGCTACGGCCGTTTCCCCGGTAATCTATATACACAAGCTGCGTGTATTTTGTCAGGGGGTCCAGTTCCGGAAGATAGGATGTATGATCGCTCCCGGGTCCGCCGTGGAGAATAAAACATACCGGTTTTCTTTTCATCTCCGTACCATCGGGAATCCACTGTTTGCCGTCAATATCAAAAAAAATACGAGTGCCGTTAATACCGGCGTACATAGAGTTCACCTCCCGGACTTGGATTGTCAATGGGAACCGCCCAACCTGAACCATCGGGCAGACTTCTTGAGAAACTGCCATATAATACCGGAAAATATAAAAAATGAAAAGAGAAATTTCTTTAAATTATCAAATTTTGAAAAAAGAACCCCGTTAAAGCGGGTTTTTTGCCTTAATCCGGCAGCGCAAGGTGCAGCACTTCGTCAAAACGTTCCACAGGGTGAAACTCGATCCCCTTTTTCACATGATCCGGGATGTCATCCAGATCCCGCATATTCTGCTTGGGGATGATGATATGTTTTGCCTTGTTCCGCCGGGCAGCGATGGTCTTCTCCTTAAGCCCCCCTATGGGAAGCACCTGGCCTGTAAGGGACAGCTCTCCGGTCATCACAAGATTGCCGGTGATAATCCGGTTCCGCATCAAAGACAGTAACGCTGTTGCCATGGTAATTCCTGCGGAAGGCCCGTCTTTGGGAGTAGCCCCTTCCGGAATATGCAGGTGAATGTGGTTTTTCTCAAACCAGTCCTGCAACACCCCGTAGCGTTCCGAACCGAGCTTGCGGGCCACGGTCATGGCAATGGCGGCGCTTTCCTTCATGGTGTCCCCCATCTTGCCCGTCAGGGTAAAGCCCTCTTTACCCAACACCGCCTCCGCCTCAATTACCAGCGTGTCCCCCCCCAGGCTGGTCCAGGCAAGCCCCACAGACATGCCCGGCCTGTCCGCCTTCTTGATATCCTCCTCGGGAAAGAAGGGCTTACCAAGATGCTTTTCCACAGCCTTCCTGTCAATGGCAAATTTCTGGAAAGGTACGCCGGCGGCGCCGGAGGCGGACGCCTCTTCCTCTTTTGCCACGATCTGCATGGCCAGCTTCCGGTGTATCTTGTCCAGATTTTTTTCGAAATTCCGCACCCCTGCTTCCCTGGCATAGCCGTTGGCTATGTGGAGCAGGGAATCCCGGGAATACTTTACCTGGGTCTTTTTAAGGCCGCTTTTCTCAAAGCTCTTGGGAAGCAGGTAGCGCTTGGCAATCTCCAGCTTTTCTACGTCAATATAGCCGGGGAGTTGGATTATTTCCATGCGGTCCAAAAGGGGCGCAGGGATTGTGTCCATGGTATTAGCGGTAACAATAAAGAAGATCTGGGAAATATCAAAGGGAAGGTCCAGGTAATGATCCCGAAAACTGTTGTTCTGTTCCGGGTCCAGGACTTCAAGGAGCGCACTGGCCGGATCTCCCTGAAAACTGGCGCCCATCTTATCAATTTCGTCGATCATGAACACCGGGTCTTTGGTTTTAACGATCTTGAGTCCCTGTATAATCTTACCCGGCAGGGCGCCGATGTACGTGCGCCGGTGGCCTTTAATTTCAGCCTCGTCCCGCATACCGCCTACAGAAAAACGGAAAAACTGTTTTCCCAGGGCCCGGGCAACGGACCTGCCGACCGAGGTTTTACCCACGCCGGGAGGACCCACAAGGCAGATAATGGAACCTGAGGGGATCTTTCCGTCCAGGGTTGCGTCTTTCCGCAGTTTTCGTACCGCCAGGTACTCAACAATGCGATTCTTCACGTCCTTAAGGCCGTAGTGATCCTGTTCTAAAATTCCCATGGCGGTTTTAAGATCAAAGTGTTCCGGCACAGGGTTCCCCCAGGGAAGGCTTGAAATAATGTCCAGGTAGTTCCGGGTAACGACAAACTCCGCCGAGTTGGGGTCCATGAGGCTGAACTTCTCAAGTTCCTGGTCCACCGCTTCTTTAATCTCCCCTTCAAATTTAAAGGCCTCGATCTTTTCTTTAAAACGCTGGTGCTCGGAACTCTTCGCGTCTGTGGCCATTCCCAATTCGCCCTTAATGGCCTTAAGTTCTTCTTTAAGAAAATAGTCCCGCTGTGATTTTTCTATTTTTTCATTGATCTCCTTCTGGATCCTTTTCTGGATCCGCAGGAGTTCCTGTTCCTTCTTGATAAACACCAGTACCTGTTCCATCCGCTTGCGGACGTTGAGGATCTCCAGGATCTTTTGCTGTTCGGTCTTATCAATGTTGAGGATGCTGGCAATAAAATCGGCGATCTTTCCGGGATGATCGATGTTGATCATATTGAGCCGCATCTCTTCCGAGAAAAGGGGGTTATTCTCGGAGATCTGTTTCATTTCGCTGATGAGGGCCCTGGTCAGGGCTTTTACCTCGCTCGTGTTGTCCTCTTCGTCTTCAAGGTACGTCACCGCCCCCACAATGGGGTTGGAGGGGGAAAGGGTCTTTCTTATCCGGAAGCGCTTAAGGGTAGAAATAAAGATGTTTACCCCGCCGTCGGGGAGGTTTATTTTTTTAACGATCTTTGCCGCGGTCCCCACTTTGTGGAGATCCGCAATCCCGGGGGTCTCGGTCTCGTTCTGCAGCATTACCAGGCCGATAAGACCATCCCCGGCCACCGCCTCGTCCACCACCTTCACATCCGCCGGATTCCCAATCATGATGGGGGTAAAGATCCCCGGGAAAATCGGCCGGCCCATAAGGGCAACCAAGGGTAATTTATTGGGAAGGATCTGATCTATAGGAACAACGCTCTGATCGGACATATAAAAACCTCCCCTGCTATGAAAACGCCGATTAACGCAATCGGGCATTATCCCTATAGCTTTTGAAAAGAAACTCCTGTTTAGAATATCGCAAAATTACGATCAAAAGGCAAGAAATTAGGCTGGAGCAGCAGTTCAACTCTTGGAGCTGGAGTAGAGTTCCTGGATGAGTTCCACCACGCTTCGGGAGAGCTTAAGGCTCTGGGCAATTTCGTCAACTTTCCAGCCGGCGCGCAGCAGTTTGATAACATTTTCCCGCACCGCCACAGGAGGGGCGCCCTTGTCCCGCCCCTGGGGCTTGGGATCGTCTTTTATAATCTGCCCCAGAAGCTTTCCCTGGGACTTAATCTCCGTATTGATATTCCCCAGCTCCGTAGCCGCGTCGGCGATCCACTGCCGGGCTGTTTGCATTTCAGTGATCCGTTCCTCTATGCCCGAAAGTTCCTGATCCAGTATTGTTAGTTTGTCCGCCGTTGTCCGGGCCTGTTCGTTCTCCCTGGTGAGCTTCTCAATGGCCTGGGCGAGACTTTCCTCTTCCGCCCGGCGCTGTTCCAGGTCTTCGGTAAGCTGTTTCAGTTCCGCCTCGGTTTTCTGGAGGATCTTGAAGTTACGGTCCACCCCCAGGTTGATGCTTTCCAGGGTCTGATTCTTTTTTTCAATGCGCTGGAACTTCTCTTCCGTCTCCGCCAGGGCGTCGTTGAATTTGCGGATCTGCACCTGAATAGCCTGGAGGGTATCGTCGGAGGCGGAAACCTCGGCGAGTTTGTCGTTCACTGCCTGGGAAGTCTGGAGGAGCCGGTTAAAGTCCGCCTCCATGAGTTCAATGCGCCGCTGCTCCGTGAGGAAGCGGGTCATCTTGGCGTTTATCTCATCCTCCAGGCGCTTGATCTTGACAAATTGGGCTTCCAGTTCCGCCGCTTCGGTACGGCGCTGATCCAGGCCGTCTATATCTCCCCGGAGATCCTCAATACGCTGCTGTAAATCCCGCTTCAAAACCTCGGCCTGGTCAAAGAGCTTGGTTTGGGTAATGAATTCCTGAATATGCCTTTCCGCTTCGGAAATAGCCGAATCCAGCTCCTTTGTGTCGGTATCAATGCGGGAGAAAATCTCCCCTTTCTGAGTCTCGGCTTCCGCCCGCAGTTCTTCGATAAGGGAACGTACCGACGCAAGGCGATCATCGCCTTCGGCGGACAGTTCCCTGACCTTGCGGCGCACCTCTTCCATGGCGGCCCCGGAATCCTTGATCTGGGAAGCCACCTTGCCTTGCCATTCCTCGATTTCCTTTCGGGAAGCGTCCTGCAAGGCCGAGAGTTCTCCGTTCCGCTCTTCCACCTCTTTGGCTATCTTATCCAGGGATGCGGCGAGGTCCCGCTGGGCCTGCTTTAAGTTATCCGAGACGGAAAGGGCAAAACGGCCCATCTCCGCTTTAACCAGGGTTTCCGCGGCGGCCCGGGCTTCGCTTAAATCGCCGTCAAGCTGGGTTTTGTAGGCTGACAGGGTCTCTCCGCCCTGGGTCATCTCATCCAGGATACCTTCCTCAAAGGCGGCAGTCTGGGCCTTAAGGCGCTCCAGCTCCGCTACAAGCCGTTCGTGCTGCTCCTGGAGCCGTTCCCGCAGTTCCTCTGAAAAGTTGAGCTCCAGCTGCTGCCGTTGAGCGCCGAAGTCCTCGCCCATGGCGGCAAGGGTTCCGTCCAGTTTGGCCTTCCAGTCTGCAAGCTGCTGCCCAATATCCCTTTCCCGCCGGACAAGGCCGGCGGTAAAATCATCTTCAAAGACGTTGAGTTTCTTTGATATATTATCCGCGGTTTTTGCCTTAAGGGCTTTCACTTCCTGTTCAATCTGGTCCAGTTCCTTCCGCAGGGCCTCTACAGACTGACCAAAGGCTGAGGCTACCGCTTCCCGCTCCTTCAATGAGGTCTGCTCAAAAACGGCAAAATCTCCCCGCACCTTGTTTTCGGTTTCCTGCATATAACGCCGCAGTTCCCCTTCCAGCCGGACCGTATCTTCCGCCAGGCTGTCCAGGGAACGGAACTGCTGAGTTTGAGCGGCCCGGTATTCTTCAAGGCGTTCGCCGGTGGATTCCAGCACCTTCTGTTCCGTTTCTTCCACGATCTTGGAGAGCTTTTTCTGGAGTTCCAGGGTGGTACCGGCGGTTTCTTTTTCAAAAGCCTTGAGCCGTTTATCAAGTTCCCCAAGCCGGGTATCAACGCGGCTTTGGGCCTGACCGGAATTTTTTTCCAGATCCGCCAGGATGTCCCGGGTTTTGGCGTCCCATTCGGCCACCGCTCCCTTCCAGACGGCAAATTTTTCATTCGCGGTACTCTGCCATTTTTCTAAATTCGCTGTAGACGCCGTTTCCCACTTGCGGAAATCCTCCTGAGCCGTGTTCTGCCAGTTCTTTAGCTCTATATCCGCCGCGGTCTTGGCTTTTTCCCCCGCGGTACGCAGGGTATCCGCAAAAAGGGGCTCTACCTGGGCGACCGTTTCGGCCAGTCTGCTGTTCAGGGCGTCCATCCGTTCTTCCAGGGCGGTGACGGCCCGGCTAAAAGCCTGTTCCCGCACGTCCGCCTGGGCTGCTATAGCAGCATCCCGGTCCGCGGCTTGGGCATTGATGGTTCCGGCAGCCTCCAGAGCCGCGGTTTCCCATTCGCTCAGGAGTTTCTTGGTCTGGGCGTCCACATCCCCCACCGCCTGCTTCCACTGGACAAAATTCTCATCAGCCTGGGCCCGCCATGCCTTAAGTTCCTCGGATGCCCTGGCTTGGGCCTTGGCCCCGGCCCGCTGTATGGTATCCTCCAGGAGGGTTTCCACCTTGGCCGAATCCTCCCGGATCTGTTCCGCAATTTGCCGGACCCTTTCCTCCAGGACGGCGGCGGTATCAGAAACCGACTGCTCCCATTTTGCCATGGAATCCGCAATAAACGCCTCCCGTTCCGCAACCCTGGCCATGACAGCCTCATCCCGCTTTTCGGCCTCTGCCGCGAGGGCCTCTCCGGCTTCCCGGGCCGCGGCCTCCCATTGGGTAATACGTTCGCCGGTACGAGATTCCGCGGCGGCGGCCGTTTCTTCCAGTTGGACGACCCGCTCCCCCGCACGGGATTCCGCTTCGGTAAAGGCGGCCCGCCATTCGGTCAGGAGCTTTTTGGCCCCTTCCCCCTCAAGGGCAAGGGCCTCTTTCCATTTGGCAAGGTTCTCTTCCGCCCCGGTCTTCCATTTTTCCAGCGCTTCTTGGGCAAAAACCCGGGAGCGGTCTTCCGCATCCGCCGTGGCGCCGGCAAAAAGCCGGTCTATGCCGTCTGAAATGCCCGCAATCCGGTCCTGAATGCCCTGGAAACGGCTTTCCAGGGCCGCGGCATTGGCGGCAGCCTCTTCCTCGCACCGGGCAAATTGGGCCGCAACGGCCTCTTCACGCGCTTTGGCTTCCGCCGCGACGGCCTCCGCGGCTTCTCCGGCGGCGGCCTCCCATTGGATAATACATTCGCCGGTACGGGATTCCGCGGCGGCAACCGTTTCCTCCAGTTGAACGACCCGCTGCCCTACACGGGATTCCGTTTCGGTAAAGGCGGCCTCCAATTGGCTGATACGTTCGCCGGTACGGGATTCCGCGGTGACGGCCGTTTCTTCCAGTTGAACGACCCGTTCTCCCGCATGGGATTCCGCTTCGGTAAAGGCGGCCCGCCATTCGGCCAGGAGCTTTCTGGCCCCTTCCCCCTCAAGGGCAAGCGCCTCTTTCCATTCGGCAAGGTTCTCTTGCGCCCCGGTCTTCCATTTTTCCAGCGCTTCTTGGGCAAAAACCCGGGAGCGGTCTTCCGCGTCCGCCATGGCGCCGGCAAAAAGCCGGTCTATACCATCTGAAATGCCCGCAATCCGGTCCTGAATGCCCTGGAAACGGCTTTCCAGGGCCGCGGCATTGGCGGCAGCCTCTTCCTCGCACCGGGCAAATTGGGCCGCAACGGCCTCTTTACGCGCTTTGGCTTCCGCCGCGACGGCCTCCGCGGCTTCTCCGGCGGCGGCTTCCCATTGGGTAATACGTTCGCCGGTACGGGATTCCGCGGCGGCGGCCGTTTCCTCAAGTTGGACAACCCGCTCTCCCGCACGGGATTCCGCTTCGGTAAAGGCGGCCTCCAATTGGGCAATACGCTGTCCTGCCTGGGATTCCGCTTCGGTGAAGGCGGTACTCCACTCCGCAAAGAGCTTCCGGGCCTTGTCTTCTTCTTTTGCAGCCGCCTCTTGCCACCCGGCAAATTGCCCTTCCGTTTCGGCTTTCCACTTTTCCAGTTCTTCCCCTGCCAGGGAACGGGCCTTTACCTCAGCCTCGGCTTGGGCGGCGGTAAACAGATTTTCCATATTCCCCGCGGCCTCGCCTATCCACGCCTGGATCTGTCCGATACGGCTCTCTATAGCCTCTGCGGCCCCGGTAAAACGCCTCTCCTGTTCCGCCGCCCTGGCGAGGCGGGCGGTTTCCCGTTCGGCGGCTTGGGCGGCTATGGCCTCGTCCCGTTCGGCAGCGCGGGCGGCAATAGCGGCTTCCCGTTCGGCGGCCTGGGCGGCGATGGCTTCGTCCCGTTCCCGGGCTTCCCGGTCGATCCGCTCCACGGTCTCCGCGGCAACTACTTCCAGGGCGCTGAGCTGTTCACGGCCCTTAATAAGCCCCGCGTTAACCGCATCTTCCAGGGCGGCGATTTGTTCGCGGCCCTTAATAAATCCGGCGTTAACCGCATCTTCCAGAGCGGCGAGATGTTCTTTACTTTTCCGTCCACCCTCTTCCGCCGTCTGTTTCCAGGCTTCCTGCTGTTCCCGGGAAAGGGCGGATAGCTCCCCAATGTCCTTCTTAATACCTTCACGGTAATTACGGCGCTGGGTTTCCAGGGCGTCATCTTCCTGTTTCCAGGAATTCTTGAGATCCCGCACCTGGGCCTGGGCTTCGGCAACCCGGGCCTTGGTCTCCTCCTGGTAAACCTTGAGTTTTTCATCCACCGCGTCACGGAACTGGCGGACCCGTTCGGAAGCCTGATCCCGGAGGCGGGCAAGGGATTCATCCTCAAGTTTATCCGCCCTTTCCCCTGCCTTGCTAAGGGCTTTTTCCAGAGTTTCATGAATCAGGACAAGATCCTGTTCCAGACTTTCACTCCGCTGTCTTTCCGCCAGGCCAATCGCCTCCCGGTGATCTTCCACCTTACGTTCTATGGTTTCCATGGTGGCCTGCAAATCCGAAACGACGGAACGCACCGAAGCCAGGGCGGTTTCGGAGAGCTGCTCCAGGGAATCGGCGCTCTCCTTCTCGAACCGGTTCTGCATTTCCTGGAGTTCCAGTTCCACATCCTTGAGCCTTTCCTCAGCCTGGCCTATACGCTTAACCGCGGTCTCCACAAAGGCGGACTCATCCCGGATCCGGTTAAGGTTTTCCTGAACCCGGCTTGTCATGCGGACCAGTTCTTCCAGGGAGGCATCGTACCCGCCGATTCGTTCATCTATTTGAGTTATAGCCTCGGCCTTGGTTTTGAGTTCCTCTTCGGTGAGGACCAGACGGTCCAAAAGGGCCTTGGCGGTGGTATGCCTAACCTCCAGATCCACCGCGTAATCCTGTACCGCTTGGACCTTTTTATCTACGAACTGATCTAAATCGCTCTTAAGCCGCTTTCCGTATTCCCGCAGTTTGTCCATGGATTGACGGCGGCGGGTTAACTGATGGTAGAGGATGAAGGTGAGCGCAATAATAACTAAGGTTAATATATTACCAACCGTAAAAAAGCCCATTGGTACTAATTTAGCACATATGCGGATAATTGGCGATAGCTTGAGAAAACAAAATCCGCATCACCCTCACGTTTACCCCCGGGACGTCCCTTGGTCCTGAAGAAATGGAAGATACCCGGGGCAATCAGGGCGGCTTTCATACCCACGCTTTTAGAGCCTATTACATCGTAATGGATGCTGTTCCCCACGTACAAAATACGTTCAGGGGGAAAACCCATTTGCTCAGCCAGGGCAAGAAAGGGCGCCCGGGCCGGCTTAAGCCCCCCGGCCAGCTCGGAGCAGAGCTGGACATCCCAAAGGCCGTCGAGGCCGAGCAAACGCAGTTTCCGGTCCGGGGGCACGTCCGAGAGCAGCCCCAGCTTGAACCCGGCGCGGCGGAATTCCTGTAAAACTTCTTTTACATAGGGAAAAAGAGGAATAACGCCGAAAATCTCTTCCCATCCTCTATAAATTAATGTATCTAACTTCTTCTGAACCAGCTCCACGTCACTTTTCAGGTACCCCGCCATGAGAGACGCCTGGATCTCATAAAAAATTTTGGGCTTGTAATCTTTGGCTGTATCTTTCCGTATGGCGTTCCGGGCCTTGCCCCAGGCCATAAGAAACCGGGGCTGTTGAAAAAGAAAAGGGATAATTCGGAAATAGAAATGATGATTAGAGTACAAAGTGCCGTCAACGTCAAAGGCAATTCCGTCAAACTTTTTGCTCATACCTTATTTTTATACAATTTTTTTACTTTATTACAATAGCCGGTCCTAAAATTCAGCATTTGAAGCCTTCAGGCAAAGCCCGGCATATTGTCTAGCGGGCGGCGAGGGGCGGGGCGGGATCAAAAACCCCTTCTACGGGGATGCGGACCAGGTTGACGTAATGGCCGGGATAGCGGTTTTTAAAACGGATAAAGGCGGTCTCTTCGGCGCTTTCAAAAACCGCGATCCGGAAAATCCCGTATTCGTTAAAATAAGGGATAAGGACCGCTATGTGGAAGTGCTGACGCATACGGTAGGGGACCTTCCCTTCCCTTCCCGGAGGAAGGGGCCTGTTGTTCGGGTCGTTGATTTCGTTGTTTACCGAGGCGAGGTATATCCGGCCGGGCTCGTCAATCGCCAGGGTGTAGAGCAAGGCCTGGAGCCCTTCCACCCCAAAGCCGGCGTTGAGCAGGAAACCCGGATAAGGTTTTACATACACCGGCGCGTCCTTCCGCCGGTCGATCACCGCGCCAATGGGGGCCCTGCGTACCTCAAATTCTTCCACCTCGGCAAATGCCGGCGAAAGCAGGGTCCCCATTGCCCTGGAGGCCAGGTTTCTGGTCCAGTCCAGGCCGAAAAAGGGATCCCGAAGCGCTTCGTAAGGCTCGGTGAAGGAAGAGCCCCGTTTCCCAAAGGCCTGCTTCAGGGGCTCAATGGGGAGGAGCGTCCCGGTATAGGGCCGAAGCATACCGTCTACCACCCATTTGGCAAAACCGGAGCAGTTAAGCCCGCCCTTTCCATCCTGGCTTTCCAGGGTATTAATAAAAACGTAGCGGCCCTGATCGTCCAGAGCCCCGTCGTCACGAAAACTGAGAGAAGGCAGGGCGACGCGGATCTTTTCAACCAGGGTGATAGTATCCTTATACAAGGCCGGGAGGGGATCGAAATAACGCCGGGGAAAGGCTATTCCCGCATTGCGGTACACCTCTTCCATGGGGATTTCCATGATCCGGTCAAAATTCAAGGGCACAGGATGGGACTGGACGAGGTAGCTGTCGTAGGCAACTACGTCCATCTGGCTCTTACCGCCCCCCAGGGACCGGAACTGAACATAGACATAGGGGTCCCTGCCCGGGAATACCCGGATATGGAGGGGGCTGCCGTCGGTTTTGTTACGGGTAAGAGCCCAGGAACCCTGGGCCCAGCCGGGGAATTCTCCGGTTTTCCGCCCCTCCGCGCCGGTTAGAAGCTCCCGGGCCAAAATGATAGAAAACTCGTTTCCCCGGGATTCGGAGCGGACTTCAATACGGCTGCCCCCGGGGAGGGTATGCAAAAAAGACTTGGCCGCCAGCACAACCCCCGGACTCTCCTTAAACCAGGAAGGGATTATGGAACGGCGCAGGGCGGAATCGTCTTCGATCTTTGCCGAAGGACTTTCCAGGGCCCAGGCAGCCGGGGAGAAGATCAAAAAAGACAGGGAGAAACATAAAAATCCGCGAAAACACATACGTAAAGCCACTTCATTTTAACTATCGGCGAATTTTAAGGCGATTTCAACCTTTTCCGGCGTATCGGGCATTCCATGGAATTAGGCTCTATCACTACATTTTTGCAAGAACTCTATTATTTCTCCGAATCCTTGCTGCGGATCACGTTCCGCTGGATTTTACCGCTGATGGTTTTCGGCAGTTCTTCAATAAATTCCACAATCCGGGGGTATTTATAGGGTGCGGTTACCCGTTTTACGTGGTTTTGCAGTTCCTTTTTCAGTTCTTCCGAAGGGCTGAAACCCCGGGCCAGAACGATGGTTGCCTTGACCACCTGCCCCCGCATGGGGTCCGGCGCCGCCGTTACCGCACATTCAAGCACCGAAGGATGTTCCATCAGGGCGCTTTCAACCTCGAAAGGACCGATGCGGTAGCCGGAACATTTGATCACGTCGTCATTTCTTCCCACAAACCAGTAATAACCTTCGTCATCGTGCCAGGCCATGTCGCCGGTTTGGTATACGTCCTGTTCCCAGCATTTGCGGGTAATATCCTCATCCTTCCAGTAGGCGCGGAACAGGCCGGGTATGCGGGATTGTTCCGTTCCCGCATACATATTGGGTCCCGCATTGGTGATGCTCATGTTGCCCACAATGCCGTCATCGCAGGACTTGCCCTCTTCATCAAGCAGATTAAGGCCGAAAAGAGGCGCGGGCTTCCCCATGGAGCCGGGCTTTACCGGCAGCCACTTGAATGCCGCCGCCATAACCGAAGTCTCGGACTGGCCGAATCCTTCCCGGATCTCCAGGCCGGTTTTTTCCTTAATTTGATGAAACACCTCCGGGCTCAAAGGCTCCCCCGCCACAGAGGTATGTTTGATAAAACTGAAATCGAATCCGGAAAGATCTTCTTTTATAAGATACCGGAAGATCGTTGCGGGGGCGCAGAAAGTGGCGGGCTTGAGCCGTTGCAGGGCGCCGAGTATGCCCTGGGGCGTAAACTTTTCGGTGTCATAAGCGCCCACGGCAGCGCCGCAGATCCACTGGCCGTAAATTTTGCCCCAGGCAAATTTGGCCCAGCCTGAATCGGTCTGGGTAAGATGCACCTTGCCGTCCTCAACGCACTGCCAGTATTTGGCGGTAACAATATGGCCCAGGGGCAGGGAATGATTATGAAGCACCATCTTGGGCATTCCCGTAGTGCCCGAAGAAAAGTAGATCAGCATACGGTCTTTGGTTCCGGTATCCGCCGCTCCCGAAGGCCGGCTGAAATGTTCATCCGCCTTTTCAATTGCGGCGCACATATCATAACTTCGGGGGAGACAAGCAGCCGGGGTAAGGGCTGAACCTACAATTGCAATTGTATTGAGATGCGTACATTTGGGCCGGGCTGTTTTTATATTTTTCAGAAGCTCCGCATCATCCACAGCGACAAGAAGTTTAACCTCCGCAATATTACAGCGGTACTCCAGATCTTTGGCGGTAAGCTGATATGTTCCGGGAATACATACCGCCCCGATTTTCATCAGGGCGCACATGAGAATCCATACTTCAGGGCGCTGCTTTAAGATGAGCATCACCACATCGCCTTTTTTGACGCCCAGTTCCAGCAGGGCATTTGCGGCCTTATCCGAAAGGCGCTTCATTTCTGCGAAAGTAAAGGATTTCATTTCCGGAGCGTCATTGGTCCAGAGCAGGGCAAGCTTTTCCGGCTTCAGGGCGGCCCATTCATCAACAACGTCATACGCAAAATTAAAATTATCCGGAACATTGCATTGGTAATTGGCGTAGAAATCTTCATAGGAATCGAATTCGATTCTGGGGCAGTAGCGGGATAAAATTTCATTCATGATGCTATTCCTGAATTATGGTAATGAATTGCGCAGGCCCGTCAACCGCACTCTGCCCGTGGGGCAAAGCGGCGTCAAAATAAACAGAGTCCCCCTGGTCAAGAATATACTCACGCTTTCCCACAGTTACCTTGACTTTGCCTTCCACCACATAGTTGAATTCCTGCCCCGAATGGGTTACCGGCGCCGCCGGAGCCTTTGAAGGGTCCAGATACACCAGGAGGGGCTCCATGGTTCTTTCCTTAAAATTGTAGGCCATGCTTGAAAATTCATAACCCGGATAGCGTTCTATCCGCACGCCCTTGCCTTTTCTGCACACCGCAGCGTTCTCCATTCTCGGATCTTCCCCGGTAAGCAGCACCGTGGCGTCAGTTCCCAGGCGGCTGGCGATCTTGTAAAGAACACTGATGGGAATATCAAGCTCCCCGCTTTCGTACCGGGTATAGGTCGCGTAGGGGATGCCTATATCCCCGGCCATATCCATGGCGCTGATATCCAGGATTTCCCGGAATTCCTTTATCCGCCCGGGTATTTGGGCAATGTTTTCATCCATAATGATTCCTTAAAAAATTATGATAATTTATTTTACATTTTTAAACAAGTATTTGCTTAAGGAAGCACTGATTGCCGAAACTTCGTTTCGGATGCAATCGAGCATAAATCAGTGCTACTTTAAAACGCCGTATCGCGCTTATCACCGGCATGGCCCGCAATTTCTCGTTTATATCATACGTTTCAGCCCATCCATTGGGTCAATTTGATCAGCATGGCGGCCAATTCAGGGATGGGGATGTTCATATTGTTTTTTAACCAATGCTGCACAAGAGCGACGCTACCGCTTATCACAAAGACAAGATAATACTCGTTTTTTTCTTCGTCCACCGGTTTTTCAACAAAATATTTCATCATTTTCTGCCTATCGGTAAAACGGCGGAAAAACCGTTTCTGAAAATTTATATCGCCGTTTTCGCTTAACAGCACCTGAATTGAATTACTGTTATCGGCGATGTATTTCAGCATTTCCTCCACCATCTGCTTCATGTCACGCGCACTTCCTTTGTTGTCGTATTTTTTAAGCATATCCTCAAGCGCGGTGAGGGTTCCGTCTTCTATCTGCTTGAGCAGATCGTATTGGTCTTTGTAGTACGCGTAGAACGTTGAACGGCTTATATCCGCCTGGTCGCATAGTTCTTTAACGGAAATATCAAGGATTGGCCGCGTCTGCATCAGTTCTATAAGACTGTCCCGCAATGCCATTTTGGTATAACGGGTTTTCCGGCTGTCTTTAGTCTCATTGTCCGTCACAATACCTCCTATTAAATCGAAAACCAACACGCAGTGTTGATTATGACTCCCTTACAAATTAACAAAAAACGTCCAAAACCGGACATTACCAACCTGCCCTGTTCAATACAAAACGTATTAGAATGAACAGTCTGTTTACATTTATTCTTAGTGTGCGGATAATTTGGATGAAAGTCAAGAAGACGAAGGAGCACGCGAACCGCAATGGAAAAATTTTTTAGGCGCCCGGCTTTGGTTGTAGGCGTTATCGCCCTTGTCGCGGTGTTCTTCGCGTTCCAGCTTGCCGGGGCGGAACTGGACAACAACAACTTTCGTTATATACCCGATGACAACCCCGCCCATATTGTCTCGGAATACCTTGACGATACTTTTGGCGGACAGGTCAGCGTCCTGGTCGGTCTTGAGCGAAAGTTCGGCACGGTCTTTGAGGCTGAGTTCCTGGCGCGGGTGCGGGACTTTGCGGCAAGGGTTGAGGACTTTGATTACATAAAAGACGTTACATCCCTTATGTCAACCCAATATATCACCGGCAATGCCGACAGCATCATTGCCGGCGATCTGGTGGACCCTCTCTTTAGCGGCAGTCCCGGGGAAATTGCGGAACTTAAACGGCGGATCGCGTCCTGGGATTTATTGCAGGGGGCGCTGGTATCCGAGAGCGGCGCGGCAACACAGGTACTGGTCACCCTTAATGTGGATTCCGATGATGCCGGAAAGCCGGAAGTAGTCGCGGTTGTGGCCCAAATACGGAACGCCGCAAAGGAAATGTTTGCAGGCCTTGCGGAAGTCTACGTTACCGGCCAGCCTGTTATCAGCGCCGCCATCAACGAATCAATTATCGCCGATATGTTCTTTTTGATACCCATGGTAGTAGCAGTACTCCTCGCGGTGCTTTTCTTTTCCTTCCGCCGCTGGAGCAGCGTATTTTTGGTGCTGCTCACGGTACTCGTGGCGGTGATCTGGTCCATCGGCGCCATGCCTCTTTTCGGCGTCAAGCTTACCATCATTTCCATGCTGCTGCCGGTTATACTCATGGCTGTGGGGAGCGCCTACGGTATCCATGTAGTAACCCACTATATGGAGGATACACGAGACCGCATATTGAGTGCGGAAGAACACCGCGCCCTGGTCTTTGCTCTTGTGCGGAAAATGATAAAGCCCGTCTTTCTTGCTGCGCTCACCACCTTTGCAGGGTTTGTATCCTTCTGCTTTACCTCGATTATACCGATACGGGAGTTCGGAATGTTCGCCAGTTGGGGGGTGTTAGTCTCCTTTATGGTGGCAGTAACCCTGATCCCATCGCTCATCTTGATTAAAGGCCCGCCGAAAAAGGCTTCGATTAAACGCATTAAACACAATAATAAAACTGCGGTAAAATCAAAACGTGATTTTAACAACACCTTGGCCGGCGGCCTGCTTGCCGTGGCGGAAAGGAAAAAAACCATCCTCGCCCTTACCGCCCTGGTTACGGCGCTTGCCTTCTACGGCCTTACCAGACTTGTTGTTGACAATGTGATGATAGAATTTTTCCGGGGTGAAACGGACATGAGCCGTTCCGACGGCTTTATGCGGGAATACTTTGGCGGCTCCAAAGAATTAAGCATGGTGGTGGAGGCCGACAGCGCGGAAATACTGTTAAGCCCTGAGGTGTTGCGCGCCATTGATGATTTTTCCGTGTGGATGAGCGCCAATGTAAGCGGTGTCGGCAAGGTGGTGGGTTTTACGGACGTGATAAAACGCATCAACCAGGTGTTCAATGTTGATGAAAGCCCTGATGGGTTGCAAGTAAATATAACCACGGACCACACAAACTTCACGAACGATGATTTTGGCTTTGGCGGCTTTGATGATTTTAATGATGTTAGCTTTGGCGATTTTGGTGATGATGGTTTTGAAACCCCGCCGCCTGACACAAATACGGTTGGCGCAGCCTGGTCCATCAATGAGTACACCGCCGCGGACATCATCGCCCTGCTGGATATGGCGGCAGCCCAGGGGGGGAACGGGGCCGGGCTGGCGCGGGAGCTGAAACGGCTTACCAATTATGAAGGGTTTTCCTATTACGAAATCCCCGCCGATCCGGCCCGTTACGGCAAAACCAGCGATGAAGAATTGCAGCGTTTGGTCTCAAATTATCTGGTGTTAGTTGCCGGAGGCGACTTTTCAGACTATGCCAACGACCCTATGGAACCGACCGCAATCAGAACCATGCTGCAACTGCGGACGACAGGCGACCGGGACACCAAGGCGGTCATGGCAACCATTAACGATTATATTGAAGCCAAGTTCCCAAAAACGGTGCGGGTAACGGTGGGCGGCAGCGCCAGTATAGAAAGCGCCATTACCGCGCTTATCGTAAACTCCCAAATTATCTCCATCGCCATTTCCATACTGGTAGTACTGATCATACTGACCTTCTCTTACCGATCATTTGCGGCCGGCGTTATCGGCGCCATTCCCCTGGCGCTGGCCATTATTTGCAATTTTGCGGTCATGGGCTTTTTGGGGATAAAACTGAACATCGGCACCGCGCTCATCGCCAGCATTTCGGTAGGTATAGGCATTGATTATACCATTCATTTTATTGACGCCTTTAAGCGCGAGTATACCCAGGGCGGCGAATACCTCCGCAGAACTTTTATCGGTTCCGGTAAGGCAATTCTGATTAACGCCGTATCCGTGGGCGCGGGTTTTGGCGTACTCGCGTTTTCCCGCTTTAAGATGCTGGCGGAATTCGGCGCTCTTATTATGTTGAGCATGTGTATCAGCGCCCTGGTAAGCCTTACGGTCATCCCCGCCCTTTTAACCACGGTTAAACCAAAATTTATATACAAGGGAAGCCCTGATTCATGAACCACGGACAGGAAGATTTCAAACAAAAAGTCTGTGTGGTTAAAATATTATTTACACAAGGAGTGTTGAAATGAAAAGAATTGCAATGGCAGTGGCAGTGTTACTCACTTGCTCATTTCTGGTGGCCGCTCAGGACGCGGACGCACAGCGTGCGGCGGCGATTATGAAGACGGCCAGGGAACGGAACGAGAGTAGCAGCATGGGAACTCGTGACCGCATGGTGGTTGCCTCAAAAAACGGCTCGACCAAAGAAATGGTTATCGACCAGTATTCCAAGGACGGCCCCAACGGTTCACGGACGATGATAGTCTTTAATTCACCTGCCGGTCAAAAAGGCACCCGCTTCCTCAGCATGGAAAACGGATCGGGGAATACCGACCAGTGGATATTTTTATCATCCCTGGGGAAAAGCCGCCGGATTGCGTCCTCGGAAAGCGGCGGCAGTTTTATGGGCACCGATTTCTCCTACGATGATATGTCGCTCATGAGCAGGGAAGCCGGTGACGACAGGCACAGTATAGTGCGGGAGGAAACGTTGAACGGCGCGGCCTGTTACGTCATCCAGTCAGTTCCCAGAGAGAGCGATTATCAGTATTCAAAGACAATTTCGTGGGTCGATATGGCGAACAGCCGCATCTATAAAGCTGAGCTATACGATAAAAAGGGCGCGTTGGTAAAGCTGCTGGAAATGTCAGACTACCGGGATGTGCAGGGCAGGGACACGCCGAAGTCGACCAGAATAAGCACCGTTGCCGCAGGGACATCAACTACCATCTACATGGACCGTATCGAGTATGATATGAATATCCCCGAGAGCGTCTTTACCACATCCTATCTTGAAACCGGGAGGGCGAGGTGAAAAACACTATTGCTGTTATTACCGCGCTTTTGTTCGGCGTAACAACCGGATTATCCGCACAAGACTTCGGTTTTGGTTTTGACGATACTGGCGCGGAAGAAACGGGAAGCAGTATTCCATTCGCCGTCTCTATCGGGGGAGAAGCCGGCGCGGAACTTGTAGGCTATGTGAAAGATATTTTTTCAGAGGAAATAGGAGAGGCGCAGCTTGGGGATATTTTTTTAGGGAAGCTCAATTTTAGCGCGGAAACTTCCCACGCTAAAGGGATCATCAATCTGAAACTGTCCCCCACCGTTTCACCTGTTGCGATTGACGAAGCCTATATGGCCGCTTTTTTCGGTAATTTCGATATTGAAGGCGGCCTTCGCAAACTCACCTGGGGCAAGGCCGATAGTTTCGGCCCCCTGGACGTGATCAATCCCCTTGATTTCTCAAGCCTTACCAACATGACGAGCGTCCTGGAACGCAAAATCGCCCGCCCACTTGTGCACGCTTCATACCGTTTTGGGCAATTCTCAAAACTGGAGGGCGTGTTTGTCCCAACCTTTGAAGGCATCCGTTTTGCCACAAGCGGACGCTGGGTCCCGCCTCAATTTGCGTCAATTCCGGAAGGGCTGACGATCAACACTCCCGACACATCGAAACTGGAATACGCCCAGGCAGGGCTTCGGTTCACCACAACAGCCGGGCCTGCGGATATTGGCTTTCAGTATTACTACGGGTACTTAAGCCGCCCCGGGATGGTTCTTAATTTTACCGGCCCGGTTCCAACCGGTATTGATCTCCTCTACAATCCCTACCATCAAATCGGCGCGGATTGGGCGCAGGTCATAGGCGGTTTTAATCTCCGCGCCGAAGCTGCCGCCAATATCACCGGTGACCTTGCGGGGGATGATGGCTCTGTGTACAACCCCGCCCTCGCGTGGTCGCTCGGCTTTGACCGCGATCTCTTTTGGAACATAAACCTGAACCTCCAGGTGAATGAGACAATCCGTTTGCTTGACAGCAAATGCGGTCCCCTGGATATAGAAGCCAATGCCGATATAACGTCTACCCGCGTTACGGCGAAACTCTCAAAAAAGTTTTTGCGTGATGAACTTGAAATCAGTGCTGCTGCTATCTGGGGTATTGAGGACTCCGATTGTCTTATCATGCCTTCTCTCAT
>JAITNM010000101.1 GCA_031290475.1 Treponema sp.
GCGCTATTCTTCGCTTTCTTCTACGTGGAAGGCCGCGGCGGCCTTTATTACCTCATCGGCTATTTTGCCGGAAATGGGCGCGTAATGGTCAAATTCCACGCTGAAAGATCCCGTGCCGCTCGTTATCGACCGTAAATCGATGGAATAGCGGAGCAGTTCCGACTGGGGAACCTGGGCCTTTATTTCCTCAATGCCCCCGCCCATGGAATCCTCGCCCTGAATCTTTCCCCTCTTGCTGGAAAGGTCCGACATTACGTCGCCCAGATACTTGTCTTCCACAAAAACCGTCAGGGTCATGACAGGTTCAAGGAGAGTAGGGCCCGCCTGCCGCATGGCTTCCCTGAACGCGTTCCGGGCTGCCAGCTTGAAGGACAGTTCCGAAGAATCCACCGGGTGGTACTTGCCGTCCACGATGGCTACTTCCACATCCACTACCGGATACTGGGCGATGGTACCCCGCGCCATTCCTTCCACGACGCCCTTTTCCACTCCGGGGATGTAGTTCCTGGGCACCGCGCCGCCGAAAATCTTGTTTTCAAACTTGAAGCCTTCACCCCGGGCAAGGGGGGCGATGTCAAGGACTACCTTGCCGTACTGGCCGTGGCCGCCGGTCTGCTTCTTGTGGGTATATTCGGCGCCCGCCTTTTTGGTGATCGTTTCCCGGTAGGCAATCCGGGGCACGTGGGTTTCTACCTCAATTTTCTGATTCGCCTTTATCTTGTCCAGGATAATGTTTATCTGGAGTTCCCCCATGCCGGAGATCACCGTTTCTTTTGTTTCAGCGTTGAACACATAGCGGAAGGTTCTGTCCTCTTCCGCGGCCCTGAGGAGGAATTCCCCCAGCTTATCGTCGTCTTTTTTCGCCGCCGCGTTTACCGCTATTACGTGTACCGGTTCCGGGAGGCGCAGGGGCAAAAAGGTGGCGCTCGCATCCCCGGCAGTAATAGTGTCGTTGGTTCTGAGGGTCGCGGATTTAGCGATGAGCCCCACGTCCCCGGCAAAGAGTTCCTTTACTTCCTCAAGTTTCTTTCCCTGACAGATGTATAGTTTTCCTACCCGTTCCTTCTTGCTTTCCGAAACGTTCGTGATTTCCGATTCCGAAGAAAGTTTGCCGGTGAGGATCTTAACCCATGACAGTTTTCCTGAGAACTGATCGTATGCGGTTTTGATAACCAGGCCCGAAAGGGGTTTGTCCGGGTCGAGGGGGATTTCCGTCTCTTCCCCGGCGGCCGTGCGGACTATATCCTTCGCCGTCCTGGGATCCGGCCCAATGCCGGCCATAAAATCAATGAAGGGGATAAGGCCGGAATTTTTCAGCGCCACTCCGGCAAAAGCGGGTATATACGCGTGATTTGCCAGGGCCTCAATAAGGCCGGTGTGCATTTCTTCCGCATCCAGGGAACCCTTGTCAATGTAGTGTTCCATGAGGGTATCGTCCCCTTCCGCGGCGGCTTCGATCAGTTTTTCCCGGGCATCCAAAGTAGCCTGTTCGTACTCGGCGGGGATGGGGCCTTCTTTTTCCGGAACCGAACCATCGCCCTGTACAAAGTAGGCCTTTGAATTGAGTACGTCGATTACTCCCTTATACTCAGCTCCGCTTCCCATGGGCAGGGTAAAGGGAACGGGCTCAACCTTGAATTTCTCCTTAATGTCCTCCAGGGTTTTGGCATAATCCGCCCGTTCATCGTCCAGCTTGGTGATAAAGAACCCCCGGGGCTTTTTGCGGCCTTCAAGGTTACGCCAGAGCTTGATGGTCTCGATCTGGACGGCGGAGCGGCTGTCCACGGTTAAAACCGCAAATTCCGATGCCCGGAAGGTGAGGATCACGTCCCCGACGAAATCCGAGGAACCGGGGGTATCAAAAATATTGATTTTCTTGCCCGACCTTTCAACATGGGCCAGGGCCGCGTGTACGGAGATCTTCCGTTCAATTTCTTCGGGGGTCGAATCCCCCACGGTTTTTCCGGATTCAACGGTCTCGGCCCTGGGAATCATCCCTCCCGCAAAGAGAAGATGCTCAAAGAGGGTGGTTTTGCCGGTCCCGCCGTGGCCGGCAATGGTGACATTCTTGATGGTATCGCTGGTATAACTCATGGAGAACTCCTATAAAAATCTACAGGCATCTGCCTGAGGATGTGAAATGGGGAGGGCGTTGGTTATCCAAACTCCTTAAGCCATAATGGAGAGGTTTTGACGTATTGTCAAGAAAAATGTGTTTTTTTTCAGCAATTCCAAATTCAAAAAATTATCCGGCTTTTATCGGCCAACTGCCGTTTTTTCGGTGATTCCCTTACCAACAAGGCGGCAATTCTGAAGTTTTGACAGCGGTAAAAGGCGCCTCAATAACATTCCTTGCAAGGGCTGGCGGAAGGTCCTCATGACAGACGATCACGGCGCCCCTGGGCCGAGTGCTTTCGGCTGGCATGGGGTTCTTCCGCTAGCCCTCCAGTAACACTTTTAAGGCGCCTTTTGTCGTTTAGTTGAATTTGGAATTGCTGGGGCGGGCATTTCGGCGCTTGCAATACAGGCGGCGGCTGTAGTACCTTGATACCCGGGAGGAAGCTATGAAGAACAACGGGACGTCCTTCCGTCTCAAATACGGACCCTATGCTTTAATTGCCGGGGGTTCTTTAGGATTGGGAAGGGCCTACGCCGAGGCGCTGGCCAAGCTCGGACTGAACCTTGCGCTCCTGGCCCGGAGGCGGGAGCATCTGGAAAATACGGCAAACTACCTGCGCGAAAAATATCCGGTTGAAGTCTTATGGAGCGCGGTAGATTTAGCCGATTATGAGCAAACAAAGCGCTTTGTCAACGGTTTGAGCGTTGCGCCGGGCCTCTTGGTTTACAATGCCGCCAATGCCCCCATCGGCTTATTTAAAGAGATTCCCGAAGAACAACTGGCGTATACCGCGGCCGTCAACGTCAGAGCCCCGCTGCTGCTTACCGGATTATTGGCCCCAAAAATGATAGAGAAGGGCAGGGGAGGTATTGTGCTGATGTCATCCCTGGCGGGTGTCCAGGGGAGTCCGAAGCTGGCCGCGTACGCGGCTACCAAAGCCTTCAATTGCATTTTGGCCGAAGGATTATGGAAAGAGTTAAAACCTTACGGTATAGATGTTATTGCCTGTTGCGCGGGCGCTATTCTTACCCCCGGGTACGAGCAGGCGGAACATTCCAAAGCGGCGCCCGGAACCTTAACGCCTCAAGAAGTGGCGGAGCAAACATTAAACGCCCTGGGAAAGGGGCCGATAGTTATTCCCGGCGCGGTAAACAAGATTGCGCGTTTTTTTATGGCACGGGTTTTATCGCGCAAAGCGGCAATTAATCTTATGTCGAATAATACAGGCGGATTATCATGAGACTGGGTCTCATGTTCGGTTTAACTGCGCGGCCATGCGCCCGCGCCACAATGAGGTTATCATGAAACTACAGATACTTGGGTTTTTTACTCCCTGGATGGCCTATGCCGGTTTAACCCTTTTACATTATATCTTGCCCGGCAGACGGATAAAGGGTTATGTCCGGCACAGTGAAACCGGCGAAATATTAAACTACCGGTTAAACGGCATTTTTGTCCTTATTCTCGGCATTTTACTCTGGCTGCTGCTGGCTCTGCTGCGTTGGGTCCCCCTGGACTGGCTGTACCAGGTTCGATGGCCGGGCCTTGCGGGCGCCGTTACTCTGGGCCTCCTGTTTTCACTGGGTATGGTGCTGCCTTACCCCTCGGGCGGCAAACCGCTGCTTGCGGATCTGTGGTTCGGACGATTGAAAAATCCGCAATATAAGGATGGGCGTATTGACGCCAAGATGTGGCTCTACCTGGTTGGGGCCGTTTTGCTCCAATTGAACGTGCTCTCTTTCGCGGTGCATCACTACAATACCTATGCGGATTTTAATCCGGGAGTGCTTTTGTGCGCCGCCCTCTTAACCTGGTTTATCTGGGATTACCTTACCTTTGAAAGGATACATCTGTACACCTACGATTTCATTGCCGAACGCCTTGGCTTTAAATTGGGGTTCGGCTGCCTGACTTTTTATCCTTATTTTTATTCCGTTTCGCTCTGGTCAACCATGGACCTGCCCAATCCGCATCGTCCCCCCTGGCTCACCGTCTGCTTTGCCGCGGTATTCTTTGCGGGCTGGTCTTTATCCCGGGGCGCTAACCTGCAAAAATTTTACTTTAAGGTAACGCCGGAAAAAAAGTTTCTTGGCATAAAACCCGAAGTCCTTACCGATGGAAAGAACACCCTCCTGGCAAATGGTTTTTGGGGCTTAAGCCGCCATATTAACTACCTGGGAGAAATACTCATGGGATGCGGTATTGCCCTCAGCGCCGGGTATCCCGCTGTTTGGTGGGTATGGTTATATCCGGTCTACTATGTGGGCCTCTTGTGCACCCGCCAGATGGATGATGACAAGATATGTAAAGTCAAATACGGAGCGCTCTGGGACGCCTACACCAAAAAAGTAAAGTACCGCATTATTCCGTATATCTATTAGGGAAGCACTGATTTATGCAATCGAGCATAAATCAGTGCTACTTTAATGTGGCATTTGCGCAATGAAATGAGCAAATGCATAAGGCAACGCTGATTAGCGTCAAGTTAATCAGTGTTGCCTTAGGGAAGCGCTGATTCAATCGGCGCCGCTTTAAGGTGGCATTTGCTGTTTTTATGGCGTATACTAGTAGGATGGATGAACGAAAGAAGGCAATTCGGGAACTGGAAGATCAAAAAGACAGAGATCTTGCCTCAGTTGACGCCCTGTTGGCCCAGGTTGGGGAGGCTTTATTGCCCCGCATGGGGGAAGAAGTACCGGAATACAAGCTTTTACAGGCTGACATCGGTGATTTTGAGGGGCAGATAGCGGGGACCAGGGAGGATATTGCCCGGCTTAAGAAGCTGGAAGAGGATATCCGGAGGAAAGAGCAGGAAGGGGCGGAGGAGGCCAGGGTTCTTTCCCGGCTCTATACCAAAATTGGGGAGCTTATTCTGGAAGATCCTGAATTCGAGGATTTTTCCGCTTCTTACCGTTCCCAGGCGGAAACCTTGATTCCCAAGATTAAGTCCCTGGAAGGCCGGCTGGACGTCCTGGGAGAGCAGGAAAATCCTAATGTGTTTGCCTGGCTCGGTAAGAGCGCCCAGGGTATGGTGCTCCGTTCTTTTTTGGGTAAAAGCCAGAACAGCCTTCAGCGCGTTTACCTTGGGGCCGGTGAAAAATATGTTCCCGGGGCTTCCCGGGAATCGATCTCCAATGTTTCGGTGCTGGATACCCTGGGGGAAATTGAGAATTGCCGGAAGGCCCAGGGGGCCTTATCCGCGGAATTGGCCCTGTTCCGGGAGGAGCGGAAGCGGATCGGCGACAACTTTAGCGCCGATGGGGGGCCCGCGAAAAAGATCCAGGCCCTGGAACGGAGTATCTCCCAAAGCCGGGAACAGCTCAGGGAGCTTTACCTGCGTTACGGCTGCCTGGCGGCGGAGTCTCCCGATTCCGCCGAATTTGCCTCCCTTATAAGCGGGGAGGAAACGCAGCTTTTGGAAAGGGCGGGGAAACTTAAAGATACGGTGGGGGAAACCGGGGAACGGATCGAAAAACTCAAGGCCTCTTTGGCAATTGACGAAGAACGGGTAAGAATCGAAAAAATGGAAAAGGCCATTGCCTTTCACCGGGATCGTATTGCCGAAAGTGAAAATGCCATTCGGGATCTTTCCGGTCAAATTGAGGAATCTAACAAAAAAACGGAAGAACTGGCAAAGCTGTTATAATAGGTAAACCATGGCAAAAATAGCAAAGACGGAAAAAGTAAAAACGGTGCCTGTAAAAAAAACGGAACCAAAGCCCCCGGCCTCTCAGATAAAGAAGGGCGTTCTTGCCAAGGCGTCCGCCGCGGTGGAGAAAGCCGCTCCGGCTAAGGCTATTCCGGCCAAGGCCGCTCCGGCGGGGACCGGGCAGGCGGCGCCGGGTAAGAACGGCGCTGTGTACGACGAATCGAAGATCAGGACCCTCTCCTCCCTGGAACATATCCGGCTCAGGACCGGTATGTACATAGGCCGGCTGGGGGACGGCTCCAACCCGGACGACGGGATTTACGTGCTTCTCAAGGAAGTAATTGACAACGGCGTTGACGAGTTCATTATGGGGAACGGAAAGCATATCGAGGTTCAGGTTAAGGACGGGACCGTGAAGGTCCGGGATTACGGCCGGGGGATACCCCTGGGGAAACTGGTAGAATGTGTGTCGGTGATCAACACCGGGGCCAAGTACAATGATGACGTGTTCCAGTTTTCCGTGGGCCTTAACGGGGTCGGTACCAAGGCGGTGAACGCCCTGTCGTCCTTCTTCCGGGTGGTTGCCATACGGGACGGGGAATACGCGGAAGCTGTTTTTGGGCGGGGGGTCATAAAGAGCGAGCGGAAGGGCAAGCTCAAGGATGGACAGAAAAACGGCACCTATGTTGAGTTTATTCCGGACGAGGAGCTCTTTCCCAATTACCAGTTTAACCTGGAATTTATTGAACGGAGGATCCTTAACTACACCTATCTCAACACAGGGCTTACCCTCAGCTTAAACGGCCAGTCTTATATGTCAAAGCGGGGACTCTTCGACCTGCTTACGGAAGAAACCGGCGAAGATTGCATTTATCCTATAGGCTACTATAAAGGCGAACGCCTTGAGTTTTCATTCACCCATACGAATAACTACGGGGAAGAATACTTTTCTTTCGTGAACGGCCAGTACACATCCGACGGCGGCGCCCACCTTTCGGCGTTTAAGGAAGGGTTCCTCAAGGGTATACAGACGTTCTTCAAGAAGGATTACAAAAGTGAGGATATACGGGAAGGTTCCATAGCCGCGATGGCGATTAAGATCAAGAGCCCGGTTTTTGAAAGCCAGACCAAGAACAAGCTGGGCAACTCCGACATCCGGGCCTGGATTGTCCAGGAAACCAAGGATGCTGTGGAGGATTGGCTCCACAAAAACAGTGAAGCTGCAAAACATCTCGAACTCAAGATCGTTGCCAATGAAAAGCTTCGCACCGAACTTAACACGGTAAAAAAAGAAGCCCGGGAAGCGGCAAAGAAGATCGCCCTTAAGATCCCAAAACTCAAGGACTGTAAGTTCCATTTGGAGGACGGCGCGAAGGGAGAAAATTCCACTATCTTTATTACCGAAGGCGACAGCGCCGCGGGCTCCATGGTATCGAGCCGGGATGTGATGACCCAGGCTATCTTCGCCCTGCGGGGCAAGGTAGAGAATATGTACGGCAAGAAACAGGCGGCTATTTACAAAAACGAGGAACTCTACAATATGATGATGGCCCTGGGTATTGAGAACGATATATCCGGCCTCCGCTATGCCAGGATTGTGATCGCCACCGATGCGGATTTTGACGGCTTTCATATCCGCAATTTATTGCTGACATTTTTTCTGTCATTTTTTGAAGAGCTTGTGACGGCGGGTAGAATCTATATCCTGGAGACCCCCCTCTTCAGGGTGCGCACTAAAAAGGAAACCCGTTACTGTTACAGCGAGAAAGAGCGGGACGAAGCGGCCGCCGCATTGGGGAGTCAGCGTGAAATTACCCGGTTCAAGGGCCTGGGGGAGATCAACCCCACGGAATTCGGCCAGTTTATCGGAGAGGACATGCGCCTCGTGCCGGTGGGGGTGAGCGTCCTCAAGGCGGTGCCCCAGGTGCTGACCTTCTACATGGGGAAGAACACCCCCGAACGGCGGGACTATATCATGAAAAACCTGATAGGTGATGTTGGGTAAACGTTGAACGCCCCGGGCTCAACTCAGGATGTTCCGCAGATCGCCTTTCCAGTCCCCGGATTTGAGGATGTTTGCCACAACCCCCAGGGCGGAAAGCCTCCTGGCCTGGGCCTCCTCGGTATTGCTGGTTACCGTGATGATCTGCACCGGATGGGGTAAGGCGATGATCCGCTTGATAAGCTCTTCCCCGCTCATATCCGCCAGGGATAGTCCGGTGATGACCATGGACGCTTCTCCGGCATTAATCGCCTTGATCACGTCCTCCCCCCGTTCCAGGCTTTCCGATTCAAATCCCATTTCGGAAAGGAATGTCTTCATCAGCTTGCGGAAAAACTCGCTATTGTCCACGTGGATCACTTTACCCATGCTGTTGTCCTCTTTTTAACTTTACTTTTATTATAATACTTTTCAGAGGCTTGGACAATTGCCAAAAACTTCCTTTTAAGGTATTTTGTTTTAGTACATGAGGGACAAAGGGCGCCATGGCATACGTAAAAAATCTATTTGACCGGAATTTTCTGGAGTACGCCTCTTATGTTATCAAGGACCGGGCTATTCCGGATCTTGAGGACGGTCTTAAGCCCGTACAGCGGCGCATTATGCATACGCTTTTCGAGATGGACGATGGTAAGTTTGTCAAGGTGGCCAATGTGGTCGGTTCCTGTATGAAATACCACCCC
Organism: Treponema sp.; assembly: GCA_031290475.1. Classification (GTDB taxonomy): domain Bacteria; phylum Spirochaetota; class Spirochaetia; order Treponematales; family Breznakiellaceae; genus JAITNM01. The sequence goes on from JAITNM010000101.1 coordinate 8,454, forward strand.
CACGGGGACCAGTCCATCGCTCCGGCGCTCGTGGTGCTGGCGAACAAGGGATACTTTATCGAGCGGCAGGGGAACTTCGGTAATATCTTTACCGGCGATAATGCCGCCGCGTCGCGGTACATTGAATGCCGGATCACCCCCTTTGCCAGGGAGGTTTTCTACAATCCCAAGCTTACTTCCTACGTGGATTCCTATGACGGGCGGAACCGGGAGCCCCTGCTTTTCCCCGCCAAGATCCCCGTGGTGCTCGTCATGGGCGCCGAGGGAATCGCCGTGGGTATGTCCACCAGGATCCTGCCCCATAATATCATTGAGGTGATGGAAGCGGTAAAGGCCGTCCTCTCGGGAAAGCGGTTCCAGCTTTTCCCGGACTTTCCCACCGGGGGCCTTGTGGATGTATCGGAGTACCGGGACGGGAACGGAAAAGTACTGGTGCGGGCCAGGCTTGACACGGAGGATCCCAAGCGTATCCTAATCCGGGAACTGCCCTTCGGTTCCACTACGGAAAGCATCATCAACAGTATTGAGAATGCCGCCAAGGCGGGGCGGATCAAGATCCAGTCCATCAGCGATTTTACCACCGAGAACGTGGAAATAGAAATTAAGCTTGCCCGGGGAGTCTACTCGGAAGAAACGGTGGACGCCCTGTTTGCCTTTACCGAATGCGAGCAGTCCATATCGGTAAACCTTCTGGTTATAAAAGACAACCTTCCTGTGGTGATGACCGTTACCGAGGTTATTAAGTACCACGCCAAACTGCTCGTAAAGATCCTCACCAAAGAGCTGGAAATTGAGAAAAAGGAACTTCAGGATAAACTGCACCTGCGCACCCTGGAACGGATCTTTATTGAGGAGCGGATCTACAAAGGTATTGAAAAGATGAAGACCCAGGAAGGGGTGGTGAAGGCGGTAATAGACGGGTTCAAGCCCTTTATGAAAGAAGTGGGACCCCGGGGCGTCAGCGGGGAAGATGTGGAACACCTCCTTAAAATTCCCATCCGCAGGATTTCTCTCTACGATATCAACAAGGCCCGCAGCGAAATGCAGGAGATCCAGGAGCGGATCAAGGCGATAAACGGCCACCTTAAAAACATTGTCGCATACGCCCTTAGTTTCCTGGACGGACTTATTGCAAAGATCAAAAACAATGCGGAAGCGGGGCGGGGCGAACGGAAGAGCAGGATTTGTACCTTTGAGAAAGTCGATGTAAAAGAAGTGGTAAAGAACGATGTCAAACTCAAGTACGACCGCCAGAGCGGCTACCTGGGTACGGCCGTCGCGGGAGACGTGGTAACGGAAGTGTCGCCCTTTGACCGGATCCTTACCATCCGCAACAACGGCACCTGGTTTGTGGCGGATCTGGCGGAGAAGGCCTTTGTCGGACCGGCCGCCTGGTACATTGCCGTGGCGGACAAGGAAGCCCTGGTGAACACTGTCTTTACGATTATTTACAAAGACGCGAAGACGGGCTTTGCCTGTATAAAACGCTGTGTAATTGAGGGCTGGATAATGAACAAGGATTACTCCCTGGTACCCGAAGACGCCGTGGTGCTCCACGTGGATACCCGGACCAAGTTCAGTTTCACCCTCAAGTACAAACCCAGGCCGCGTATCAAGGTGCTCCAGGAAAATTTTAAGGCCCAGGACTATGGGGTCAAGGGCCTTAAGGCAAACGGCGTGCGCCTCTCCAACAAAGAGGTTTTAAAAGTCGATCTTAAAGAAAGCAAATAAGAGCCTCTTGCAAAACTAACCGGGTTTTGAAAAAGAGGCTCAAGCCACTGAAGAAATGGAGAATTCTTCTTTTCTGATATAGCCGGTTTTAAGGCACAGGTTGAAGAGCTGTTTGGTCATAAAATCGTCGATGTTTTTTTCATAACCGTCCTGAATGCGGGTAACCCGGATCTGGTATCCTTCACCGGTTTCGCTGAGAATGTCCACGTATTCAACCTTACCGGCCTCGCATTTAATGTAGTAACGTCTCATAGTTTCCTCCGTAAAAGGTTTCGCTGATGTCACCTTAAATTTATCGGAATTGTGAGGCTTTGTACTTTAGTTTTTTACAAATAAAAGCGTTTTTTATGGTTTAATAAACCCCGTAAGTTCTTTCCAGGGAATGATGACGGTTATGGGACCAAAAGAATAGGGGGCGATTTCGTACTGATTCCAGTAGAAACCAAGACCCTTATCGGTGAGGAAAAAATTCTCCGTTAGTTCCGGGGCATCCGTAAAATACCCGCCTTCGCTCAAAGGCAAACCGGGCTTTAATTTTGAGCGGTGGGCGAGCTTTGCTATCACAAGACGCTGTACGTCGGGAAAAGCCGTATCCCGAATGAGGCTCGGGAGTGAGAGGACCTCCCAGCTTCCGGTGTCGATAACCAGGTACTGTTTTTCCTGGTTCCCGTGGGCGCCGCCCGAAAAATACTCCTTGTTTCTGCCGAGCACGAGAAATTCCCCGTCCGTTGCGATCCCTCCTTTTCCCCCGGTAACAAGGCTAACGCTTACGGTTTCATTGTAGTCCCAGTTGAAGGAGGCCGGAGGCCTGTCGGTCTCAGAAAATCCGTTTTCCCCCAGGCGCAGTTCCCCGTACTCCTTTTCCAATTCGCTAAATACCTTATTTGCATAGGATTGGGAATCCAGGCCTTCATAGAATTGCGCCTTAAGGATCTTGTCCAGCTCGTTTTCATTGGAAGCTTCCAGGAAGTCTATACGCATCTCCAATTTGGGGCTTTGGGAACTATCGGGGTAGAGAAGGATCATCTCTCCCCGGGTAACGATTTGGAGGTTTTTAAAACCGTCCTGGTGGGATGAACTTACGCATCCTGCCAGTGTCAGGATACAAAGACTCAATGTGATTGTATAAATTCTGTTCTTTTTCATTTTTTTATTATGAGTACCGGAAAACAGATTGTCAAGGAAGTTTTTTTTGAAAAGCAGGCCGATTATAAGAAGTACTACCCAATCCGGAAGACCGGGTGTATACTGAAGCCTGAGGCAGGATGTGGCTGATAAAAAAGAATGGTTCCATGACGAGAGTTTTTGGGAGCAGTACGCCCCCGTCATGTTTGACCATAAGCGCTGGACCGAGGTTCCCAGGGTGGCCGACGGCATTACCCGTATGGCCAGACTCCCCCTCTATGAATACCCTCCGGTTTATGCGGCCAAAGACGCCGCCGCCGGGCCCAAGGTCGCGGATCTCTGCTGCGGGTTCGGCAGGATCACCCTGGAACTGGCCCGGCGGGGTTTTGCCGTCACCGGGGTGGATTTGACGGCTTCTTATTTGGCCGCCGCCAGGGATGACGCCGCCTATGAGCATTTGGAAGCGGAGTTCCTCCGCCGGGATGTGCGGGAGTTTAAGCGGGAGGACGCCTTTGATCTGGCGGTGAACCTCTACATTTCCTTCGGTTACTTCGAGAATAAGGACGATGACCTGCTCTTTGCCCGCAATGTGTACGAATCACTCAAAAAAGGGGGATGCTTTATCATTGAAACCCTGGGAAAGGAAATCGCGGTCCGGGATTTTGTAGAAACCGAATGGTTTGAACGGGCGGGGTTTTACGTGCTTACCCAATACGAGGTTGTGAATTCCTGGGAAGGCCTTAAGAACCGGTGGATTCTCTTTGATAAGGAGGGCCGGCGAATTGAGCGGAACTTTACCCAGCGTCTATACGCGGCAACGGAAATCAGGACCCTGTTATTGGAAGCCGGGTTTTCCAAGGCCGAGATCTACGGCGACTGGGATGAAGGTCCCTACGGCGATAGGGCGGAGTCGTTGATTGCCGTGGGGCGGAAAGAATAAACAGGAGGAGCTTGAGTATGAAGATAAACACCGATGTGCTGGTCATAGGCGGGTGTACGGCCGGGTTGTACTTTGCGGGGCTTATGGCAAAGCAGGGCTACAAGGTAGTCGTGGCGGACAGATCTTCCCAGGAGCGGATCGGGGACCGGTACAATATCATTCACATTGCCCGGGAGCACTTCGCCTTTTTCGGCCTCCCCGAGCCCCGGCAGGGGGATCCTGAATATGTGGCAAAATTCGAGCGGAGCATACTCCGTTCGGCTCTAAACAACTGGCCCAAGAATACCCGGAATTCGATACTGGTGCTGCGCAGGACGCCCCTCATCAAGCGCATCGCCGCCTGGGCAAAAGAACAGGGCGCGGAATTACTGTACGATACGGCTTTTGAAAAGCCGGTCTTTAACGGCGAGGGAAGGCTTTCCGGAGCGGTACTGCGGAAGGGGGGTGAAGAACTCCTGGTAGAAAGCCGGCTTACGGCGGACGCTTCGGGGATACCGGCGGTGGTACGCACGAGCCTCCCCCCTGATTACGGGGTGGAAACCTTTGTCACCGGTCCCCGGGATCAGTTTTACGTGGTCCTCCACTATGTGAATTTAAAGCATCCCGAAAAGGACAAGGTGGAAGTCAACACCACCTGGACCCATTATAAAACCTGGTTTGCCCCCCAGCATAACTCCAATGGGGCTATTATGGGCATCGGGGCGAATCTCTCCTTCGATTACGCCGAGCGCAGTTTTCAGCGCTTTGTAAAGAAAGGCTTTCTCCCCGAATACGAACTTGACCACATTGAACAGAGCAGCACTCCCTACCGGCGCCCCCCCTACAGTTTTGTTGCCCACGGCTTTATCGCCCTGGGGGACGCCGCCTGCCTTACCAATCCCTGGTCCGGCGAAGGGGTCCCCTACGCGTGGGTCCTCTGTAAAGCCGCGGCGGGGGAATACGGCCGGGCTATGCAAAACGGCGCATACCCGGTGAGGGAAGCCGTCTGGCAGGTAAATACCGGGTATATAAAAGAACAGGGGGCCCTCTTTGCCAAAAACCTGGCCATGCTTTGCGGCGCCACCAATTGTACCGAAAAAGAAAACGACTACGAGTTCAAGCACAGTATTATTTACGAGGATGATGACGAGAAGGGAAAGGGGAACCTGATCCTGAAACTGCTTTGGGCCTTTATAACCCGGGGCTTGTCGGCCTCTTCCCTGGGGAACCTTATGTCCGCGTCGGGAATCGGGGAGAAGGTGTACAAACACTACCTGGCCTATCCTTCGGACCCCGAGGGCCTGGACGCCTGGATCAAAAAGGCCGACGGGCTTTGGGCCCAAGCGGGCTCCATGGCGGATCTGGCGGAAAAGGATCTGGCGTCGATGACGGGTCATCCGATGACGGATCATCCTTAGAAATTATATGGCGGCTGTTTTTTTGCGGAAAAAACACATCCCTCGCCGGGATGAATTGTACGATCTTCTCCACAAGACCCCGGTAATCCCGGCGGTAAAGTCCTCCGAAGGGCTCCGGGAATGTTTGGGGGGGGATAGCGGGATTGTCTTTGTGCTTTTTGGCGATATACTCACCATCCCGGGGATAGTGGCAAAGATCAAGGAAGCGGGGAAGCTGGTCCTGGTCCACGCGGATCTTATCGACGGGCTGACTTCCCGGGATGTGGCGGCGGACTTTTTGGAGGAACATACCGGGGCGGATGGAATTTTATCCATCAAGCCGAATCTGATTAAACACGCGAAAAGCCGGGGATTATTGACCATTCAGCGGTTCTTTGTTTTGGATTCCATGTCTCTCTTTAATATTGAAAAACAGTTTCCCCTGGAATACGCCGATGCGATTGAAATTTTGCCGGGCCTCATGCCTAAGATTATCCGGAAGATTTCGGATATCTCCAAAAAACCGGTTATCGCCGGAGGACTTATTTCGGAACGGGAGGATGTGCGGCTGGCCTTGGAAGCCGGGGCGGTTTCGGTGTCCACCACCAATAGCAGCCTTATCAGGAATTAGCGTCCGTCCATGCAGCCGGTTACTTTATAGACGGACCCGGCTATCAAAATAAGCCTTTTTAAGGTACCATTCCCCTGTGCAGGCAAGTAAGAGGTTTTCCGAAAGCGTTATTAACTATCTCAGGGCGGAAATAATTGATTCCGGGGGGAACGAAGTCTTTGCCCTGGGCTGGCTCGGCGAAAAAGGCCTGGTTGTCAGGGCCGCGGTTCAGGCCCGGGGTAACGAAGGCTCGGTGCCGGTCAACCGGGAAACACCCTGGGATTCTGAGGACCGGGAAGCGCCGGACGTACTCATCCACAACCACCCCTCGGGTTTTTTGGTTCCCAGCGATAACGACCTTGCCATAGCCGCACGGGCTGCGGAGGAGGGGACCGGTTCCTTCATCGTAGACAACGGGCTCTCCAAGGTCTATGTAGTGGTGGAGCCCACCCGCCGCAGGGCCGTGAAACGCCTTGACCCGGAGAAGATCTGCGCCGCCCTGGAAGAAGGGGGCGCCGTGGCAAAGCGGCTTCCCGCCTTTGAAATACGGGAAACCCAGCTTGATCTCATGCGGCTTATAATCCGGGGTTTCAACGAAGACGCCCTCATTGCCGCCGAAGCGGGAACCGGGGTAGGGAAGTCCTTTGCCTACCTGCTCCCGGCCATGGTCTATGCCCTGGATAATGATGAGCGGATCGTCATTTCCACCGCCACCATCACCCTGCAACAGCAGCTCTACGAAAAGGACATTCCCCTTGTGTCATCCGCCTTGGGGAAGAAGATCAAGACGGCCCTGATGAAAGGCCGGGGGAACTATGTTTGCAGGAGACGCCTTAACGACGCCCTCCGGGAACTGGAGCCGGGCCTTCTGGACGATGAGGGGGCCGACGCCCTCAGGGCCATCGCCTCCTGGGTGGAGACCAGTTGTACCGGGAGCCGCTCGGATCTTTCCTTTATGCCCCCGGAACCGGCCTGGTCCCGGATCTGTTCCGAGGCGGATAACTGCATGGGGATGCGCTGTCCCGAGCGGGAGCGCTGCTTCATCCTTGCCCTGCGCAAGGAATGCGCCGATGCCCGGCTCATCGTGGTAAACCACCACCTCCTCTTTGCGGACCTGGCGGCCCGCAGTAAAGGGGCGGGCTATGAGAACACCGTGGTGCTCCCCCCCTTTAGGCGGGTAGTCATTGACGAAGCCCACACCATTGAAAACGCCGCCACCGCCTTTTTCTCCGAATCCTGGAGCCGCCTCGGCCTTTACCGGCAGTTGGGGCGGCTTTACCGTAAACGCCGCGCCCAGCGCTCAGGGCTCCTCTTCCGCCTGGCCTCGCTCCTCCCCGTTTCCGCCCTGAACCCCGCCGTCACCGCCGGCGCCGCGCCCCCCGAAACCTCCCTGGATGAGGCCGCGGAAGATATAAAACGCCTCCGGGAGGCGGCGGACAGCCTGGACGCGGAAGCCCTGGAACTCTGCGCCGATGAAGGGGTTTTCCGGCTCGTCCCTTCCCGGGAAGAGGCGGTTTCCTCGGTGCTGATCCCCCGGCTTCGGGAGATCCGCCGGCTCATTTCCTCCCTGACAGGGCATGTCCGGGACATGCTGGAAAACCTCCCCTCCGACGCGGAAGACGACCCGGCGGTCTGGGAGATCAAGTCCGTGGTCCGCCGCCTTGAGGCCGTTTCTTCGGTGTGTACCGCCTTTGTGGAGTACCGGGAACGGACCGATGAGGTGATGTGGCTGGAACGCCACGGCGGTTCCGGGAGAGAGGACTGGGTTGTGTTCACCGAGACCCCTATTGACGTGGCCCCCTCCCTGAAGGACGCCCTGTTTAAACCCAACAAGACGGTGATCTGCGTATCCGCCACCCTCACGGTGAATAGCCGCGATGATAGTCCTGATTCGTTGCGAAGGGTACATACCCCGGCCCCTTGGGGCGGAACCAAGGGTATGTACCCTGAGTCAAATACCTTACGAGAACAACATACCCCGACCGCTTGCGGCGGGGTTGTTGA
>JAITNM010000193.1 GCA_031290475.1 Treponema sp.
TCGGTGGATATCCACGATGTAACTATCGCCCAGGCCGAAGCGGCAATGTCATTAAATATATCCCGTACCATTCTTAACCGTATTGTGCAGGGCTGGAGAGATTTGATTAATACCAGATAAGGTAGTGGGGAGTATAAAAAACATATCCTTGGGAGGGGAATATGCCTGATTTTTTAAGAAAACTAATCGCGCAGATCGTATCGTTGTGGGGCGGGTGGTCCATAGTTCAAAAGGCCATCCTCGTAGGCATTGCGCTCGCCGTTATTGGCGGTGTGGTGGCCCTGGTCTCCTTGTCATCGGCGCCCAGTATGGTTCCCCTGATCAACACCCCTATCCGGGATCCGGCCGTTCAGGACCGGATTACCATCCGGCTTGATCAGGAAAATGTCAAGTACAACTTGAGCCCGGCGAATATCATCATGGTAAACGATGAGGCTACCGCCCGCAGGATGAAGATGATCCTGATTCAAGAGGACCTCATGCCCCAGGGGATCGATCCCTGGGCAATCTTTGACGAGACCCGCTGGACCACCACCGACTTTGAGCGGAACGTCAATTTCAGGCGGGCTCACACCACAACTATTGTGGAACACTTAAAGAGCCTGGATGATGTGGACAATGCGAATCTTGTCCTTGACGTACCTCAGCGGGAACTCTTTGCCCAGGATCAGAAGCCCATCGTTGCCAGCGTCGTTATTACCCCCAAGCCCGGAAGCGACATTACCACTAACCGCAAGAAAGTGGAAGGTATACAAAGACTGCTGAAATTAGCCGTGCCGGGCCTCACGGATGAACATATCGTTATTCTCGACGCCATCACCGGTCTTCAGATCAACGACTTTGAGGGCATGGCCGATTTTGACCGCCTTACCCGGATCGAAAAAGAAGCCAAGTTCATTCAAAAACAGGAAACCACCTACAAGGCGCTGATCCTTAAATCACTCCAGGACACTTTTACTGCCGACCGGGTGCGGGATCTCAACATCAAAATTGACATAGATATGTCCAAGAAGGCGGTTAATACCGAGGAATTCTACCCCATCACCATAAAACCGAGAACTCCGGGCCTGGCCTACGACGATTCGGAAATAGTTCCCTCAGTTCCCCGTTCCACGTCCACATCTTCTACAAAATGGAAAGGTACGGGATTCAACCCCGAAGGGCCTGCCGGCGTTGAAGGCCAGACCACCCCGGCTTTCCGGGACATGTCCAACCTCTACGGAGAAGTTGATAAGGAGACCAAGACCCAGAATGAGGAAATCAACAAACGGATGATTCAGGAGGAGAAGAGTCCCACTATCGACCGGGTAACGGTGTCGGTAAACATCGACGGTACCTGGAAGTGGAAGTACGACGAAAAGCGGAATCCTGTTATCACCCAGGAAGGTTCCATTGAACGGGAATACGCCCCGGTTGCCCCGGAAGATCTGGCCAAAGCCCAAGCCCTGATTGAGGGCGCTATCGGCTACAGCGCCGCCAGGGGGGATTCCGTATCGGTACGGAATATCGCCATAGACCGGACCGCATTGTTTAATGCGGAAGACGCCGCTTACTTCAGACAGAAGCAGCTTCAGATGACTATATTGATTATTCTTATTGGACTCGTAATAATTGCCATAGGGTTTGTGGCCTATCGCATTATTGCCCGGGAACTGGAGCGCCGCAGAAGGCTGCGGGAAGAGGAAATCTCCCGGCAGCAGCAGGCATTGCGGGAAAGCGCGCTTCTGGAAGCCGAACAGGAAGGGGTGGAAGTTTCCATGTCGGTGGAAGAAAAACGGCGCATGGAACTCCAGGAGAACGCTATCAATATGGCTAAGGAACATCCCGGCGATGTGGCCCAGCTCATTAGAACCTGGTTGATGGAGGAATAGGATATGGCTCAAGCTGCCGCCCCTTCCGGGGGGGGAAAGAAGAAGGGCGTTAAAGAGTTTACCGGCCGGCAAAAGGCCGCCGTATTCCTGGTAAGTATCGGTTCGGATATTTCCGCGGAGATCTTCAAATTTCTCCGGGAAGATGAGATCGAAACGCTGACCTTTGAGATTGCCCGGCTTGAGACCATTGAGCCTGATCAGAAAGACGCGGTCCTGGCGGAGTTCCAGGAATTGATGATGGCCAACCAGTTTATTTCCATGGGCGGTATCGACTATGCCCGGGAACTTCTGGAGAAATCCCTGGGAAGCCAGAAGGCCATAGATATCATTAACCGCCTGACTTCGAGCCTTCAGGTCAGGCCCTTTGATTTTATCCGCCGTACCGATCCTGCCCACCTCTTAAACTTTATTCAGCAGGAACATCCCCAAACTATCGCGCTTATTCTGGCCTACCTTGAGCCTAACAAGGCTTCTGTTATTCTGCAAAATCTCCCCGCGGAAGTACAGAGCGATGTTGCCCGCAGAATCGCTACCATGGATCGGACGAGCCCTGAAGTTCTCCGTGAAGTTGAACGGGTGCTGGAAAAGACACTTTCCACCCTGTCCAGTGAAGACTACACCGCGGCTGGCGGCGTTGAAAGCATCGTGGAGATCCTCAACATGGTTGACCGTTCTTCTGAAAAGCAGATCATTGAAGCCCTGGAAGACGAAGATCCCGAACTTGCGGAAGAGATCAAGAAGCGGATGTTCGTATTCGAAGATATCGTCATGCTCGACGACCGGGCCATACAAAAGGTTATGCGGGAGGTAGACTCCCAGGAACTTGCCAAGGCCTTAAAGTCGGTGGATACGGAAGTACAGGACAAGATTTTCCGGAACATGTCAAAACGTGCGGCCGGCATGTTGAAGGAAGATATGGAATACATGGGCCCGGTGCGTTTAAAAGATGTGGAAGAAGCCCAGCAGAAGATCGTTTCTATTATCCGGCATCTGGAAGACACCGGCGAGATTGTAGTCGCGCGGGCAGGTGAAGATGAGCTTGTTGTTTAAAAAGTGAGAAGAAAAAATGGCTAAGGCGGTATTCAGGCCCGGGGAAGTTACGGTTCGCAATGACAAGGTTGTGCTTCAGGCGCCTGAGAGTTTTGAACTTGCCCATCTATACCCCCAGGCGGAGGCCGCGGAAGAAACAGGGGAGGCCGAAGAGGCTTACCTGGGCCCTACGGCCGATGATCTCCGCCAGGAAGCGGATGAATTCCGCGTCCATTGGGAGATTGAAAAGGAAACCATGATCTCCTCCGCAAAGCTTGAGGCGGAGCGGATCATTAAGAACGGGGAAACAGAGGCCCGGGAAAGGGTTGAGCGGAAAGAAAGCGAAGCTGAGGCGGTTAAACAGAAAGCCGCGGAGGAGGCGGAGCAGATCATTGCCGGGGCCCAGAAGAAAGCCGGAGAGATCGAGGCAAACGCGGGCGCGGAATTTGAAAACCGCCTTAAGGAAGCCCGGGAAGAGGGAAAAGTATCGGGTAACGAAGAAGGGTACGCCGAAGGAAAGGCCGAGGTGGAACGGCTTATCCAGCGTACCCAGGTGGTTCTTGAGCGGGCTCAGGACCTTCGCGCCGAAGTGCTTGCCGAGACAGAACAGCAGATAATCGATCTTGCCCTGCTTATTACCCGCAAGGTTGTTAAGGCTATTTCCGAAAGCCAGCGCGCCGTGGTGCTCCAAAATGTAGCCCAGGCGCTGAAAAAAGTCAAAGCCCGGGGTACTATTCTGATCCGGGTGAATATGGCGGATCTTAAGCTTACCACCGAACACAGTAAAACTTTTATACAAATGATGGAAGGCGCCAAGGGCGTTCAGATCGTGGAAGATTCTTCGGTAGATCCCGGGGGCTGCATTATTGAAACTGATTTTGGAGAGGTAGACGCCAGGATTTCGAGCCAGCTGGCCGAACTGGAAGCAAAGATACTGGAACTGTCCCCCATAAAGGGCAGGGCAAAATCAACGCCGCCCAACAGTAATTCTGCGGGCCGCGGCGCCGGGGGCGGCGCGTTTAACGGCGCCGGAGCTGACGGGCATCAGGGCGTTGACGCTTCCCTCTCCGGTGAAGCCCTGGCGCCTCCGAGAGGGGCTTAAATGTCCGCCCCGAGCCCCCTTGACGGGGATCTTGCCGGCCTCATAACAAAATACCTCAACGCGGTGGAAAGGGCCGACCCTGTTTTGTGCGCCGGAAGGATCCGCAAGGTTCAGGGGCTCCTTATAGAAAGCCGGGGCCCCCAGGCAATTGTAGGCGAAGTCTGCCGTATTGAGGCGCCTAAAGGGGCGGGGCTTATCCTTGCGGAAGTGGTGGGGCTCAGAGATGAAACAGTGCAGCTCATGGCCTATGGCGAAACTGCGGGCATCGAGGTAGGCGACCGGGTTATAGCCACCGGAAGACCCCTTGAAGTACCGGTGTCCGGAGAACTGTTAGGGAGGGTCCTCAATTTCATGGGAAATCCCATGGATGGCAAGGGGGAAATTGCCTCATGCCAAAGGTACCCGGTTATGGCAGCCGCCCCGGATCCCCTCACCAGGAAAAGGATAACCCAAAGGATAAGTACCGGGGTCCGGGCCATTGACGGCTTACTCACCGCGGGCCGGGGACAGCGGTTGGGGATTTTTGCCGGTTCCGGGGTGGGGAAGTCCACCCTCCTTGGCATGATAGCCCGTAATACCAATGCCCACGTTAATGTTATCGCCCTTATCGGGGAGCGGGGCAGGGAAGTAAACGAGTTTATCGAAAACGATCTTGGGAAAGAAGGGCTCGCAAAATCGGTAGTAATTGTGTCGCCCGGCAATTCGCCCCCCCTAGCGCGGCTCAGGGGCGCCTATGTCGCCACTTCTGTGGCGGAATACTTCCGCGATCAGGGCCTTGATGTAATGCTCCTCTTCGACTCGGTGACCCGCTTTGCCCGCGCCCAGCGGGAGATAGGGCTTGCCATCGGGGAGCCTCCCGCGACCAGGGGTTACCCCCCCAGCGTCTTTGACACAATGCCGAAACTCCTGGAACGCTGCGGGACATCGGAGCGGGGAACCATCACCGGGTTTTATACCATCCTTGTGGACGGGGACGATCTGGACGAGCCGGTGGCCGATACGGTACGGGCAATTCTCGACGGTCACATCGTCCTTTCCCGTTCCCTGGCCGGACGCAATCACTACCCTGCCATCGATGTCATGGGAAGCATTTCCCGGCTTGCGCCGAAAGTCTCTGGTCCGGTTACGAGAAAAGCCGCGGGGTACATTCGCCGTCTTATTGCCGATTACGCCGGTGCGGAGGACCTTATCAATGTGGGGGCCTATGCCCCAGGTTCCAATCCGGCCATTGATGACGCCATCGCTAAACATGAAGCCATTGAAGACTTTCTCGTTCAGGATGTGGAGGAGAGTTCGACTATGGCTGAGACGCTGAAGCGCATCGGCCTTATCGCGGAGATGGAAATTCCCGGGGAAGAGACGGGCGTCTATACGGTATGAAACGTTTTCTTTTCAGCCTGCAGCGGGAACTTGATTTAAGGATCTACCGGGAAGACGAAGCGGAAGTCGAACTCGGCAAGGCAATGGGAATTTTACAGAAAATTCAAAATCGGTTAGAATCCCTGGCGCAGGAACGCTGTCGGGCCGCATCGGAACGTTTCGCATCGGGCAATTCCGCCATGGATATGCTCTCCTGCGAACGCTACATAAAGCGGCTGGATGCGGAAAAAGAAGAATTGCTGGAAGAAGCGGCAAAGGCGGAATTGATCGTTGCCGAAAAGCGGGGCGCCTATATAGAAGCCTCAAGGCAGCGGCAGGCGCTGGGCAAGGTCCGGGAAAAACGCTTCAGGGAGTACCGAAAGCTTTCACTCCGGGAAGAAACAAAAACCCTGGACGATATTTCCGCCGGCAGAACCTTCCGCTAAGCCGCCACAGCTTAGTGCCGGTTTTCATAGCGGGCCTCTTGCAAAACGGGCTAGATCTTCTTTGCGGAGATCCTTTCCGATTATGACCAATTTGCCCGGGCCCGGGTATTTTATGGGTTTTTTTTCGATACGGCCGTAGACATAATTCAATTCAAAAAATTGTTCTTCCTCAAGTATAAAACCTTTGGCCCGGAAAACCAGACCGAAACTGCCTTTCTCCAAATGGGAAAAGAGTTCTTCTATCTTTTGGGTACTATAGGAGTGTTCCTGAATAAATGAAAAGGAATCAAAATCTTCGTCATCATCATGGTGGTGATGAGTATGATCGTGATCGTGTCCGCACTCGTGATCCGCCTGGGACAGTCTGGCCATGGATTCTTCCGCCAGAGTGACAAGGGCCAGGCTGTCCAGGGTTTCCCAGTTTTCAGAAATTACGAGGGCTTTGTGGTTAATGTCCCTTATGGCGGCGATGGTTTCTTCCAGGGGCGGATCGCCGGGGCCGAGTTTCTGCACGGCGCTCAGGATGATCAAAGGACTTCCCTGGATCTGACCGCAGTAAAAATCCCCGCCGGCCATAAGAAGGGGGATGGCCAAAGGGGCGCTTACCACGGTGATGAGGGTATGCACCGAAACCGGCGCCTTTTCCATACAGAGCTTGCAGGCCCCCAGGATCTCGGCGGTTTTCCCTATTCCCGTGGGCTCGATGATGATCCGCTCCGGCTTGTAGGTTTCGGTAAGCTCTTTGATGCCTTCCACGAAATCCCCCTGGAGGGTGCAGCAGATACAGCCGTTGGAAATTTCTTTTATTTTAAGATCCTGGCCCGCAAGAAGTTCGCCGTCTATGCTGATTTCGCCGAATTCATTTTCTAAGACGGCGATCCGTTCCCCCGCAAAGGCTTCGGTCAGAAGTTTATTGATAAGCGTTGTTTTACCCGCTCCGAGGAATCCGGAAACTATGTCCAGTTTTATGCGTTTATCCATAGAACTCAAGAGATGCCGAGGACTACCGGCGTCGAGCGGTAGCCTATGCCCATGCGGTCAATCCCCAGGTCGATAAGGGCAAGGAAATGTTCCCTGGTTCTGATAGCGCCCGAACCTTTTACCTTGCAGCGGCCCCTGGCGGTATTGATCATGGTTTTGACCACTTCGATGGTGGCGCCTTTCTGCTCGCCGCCGAGGTAGAAACCGGTGGATG
>JAITNM010000262.1 GCA_031290475.1 Treponema sp.
GAACCGGTTGAAATCCACTGGGAAGATCGGGAGACCACCTGCCCGGCAATCATCCTCCCCGGCGCGGACAACATCCTTCTGGGCGCCATTCCCCTGGAGGACATGGATTTAATCATAGATCCTAAAAGGCCGCAGCTCACCGGCGCCCACGGCAGCGAAGTTGTGTGCTTGATAAAGTAAACGACGATCCTCTATTGAATATTACCGGCAGTTTCTTCTGTAAATCCTTGACGTTTCCTGCCATATCCTGCTATACTTTACGGCGATGATAGACGATGATATCCTTACCATAGAAGAGGTTGCTAAATACCTGCGGGTTTCCGAGCGGACGGTGTACGACTGGGCGCAGAAGGGGGAGATCCCCGCAGGGAAGATAGGCACGGTCTGGCGGTTTAAGAAAACGGAAATTGAGAAGTGGGTCAACGACCGGCTTTCGGTACGGACCATGGAACCCCTGTTCAACGCGATTCAGGTGGAATCCATTATTTCCCCGGACCGGATCGTATTCCTGAACTATGCTTCCAAACGGGACGCCCTTTTAGCCCTGGTGGAAAACCTCTCCAAGGCCCCCCAGGTGAAGAACAAGCAGGAACTGGCGTCGGAGATCATCAAGCGGGAAGAACTCATGAGCACCGCCATTGGCCGGGGGATTGCAATACCCCATATCAGACTCCCTTCTATAACAGACCTGGTAGTTTCGGTGGGGGTGAGCAAAACCGATATTATTGATTTTCAGGCATTAGACGATGAACCGGTGCGTATCCTTTTGATGATCGCCGCAGCCTATAATCAGCACGCCTACTACTTACAAACCCTGTCTTTTTTCAGCGCCCGGCTCAAGAAGGCAAACCTCAGAAACGCGCTTCTGCAAGCTGAATCGGTACAGCAAGTCTACAATCTGCTGATCAAGGCCAATTCCGCGGAATAGCGGCGTAAAGAAGCAGTATGGGCTTGTCCCCAAAACCCGGTTAGTGCGGATCTTCGGTCCGGCGGGACAAGCTCTTAGTAAAAGTTTATGCCGATCCAGTTTTCCTTGTCGCTGGTCTTTGCATTGATAAGCCCCAGGTCTACCATAGCGGTGGTTTCCGCTACAAGCCATGCCCTGTTTTCAAATTCGAAACGCGCCCCCGGTCCGTTTATGTCCGCCAGGCCCATGGCATGGCTGTATTCTTTTGAGACCATGATCGCCGCGGGAATATCCGCCTGGCTCAGAAGTACCGCCCAGAGCAGGGCCCTGCTGTCACAGTCCCCCCGTCCTTCTATGGCGGCGCTCACCAGATTCACAAAATCGCTCCCCATAAGATCCCGCTCATATTTAAAGGACTGAACCCATTTAAGCGCTTTGGCGGGAATATCGGCGGCATCCCAGTCCTTTTCCAGGGCGGAGGCGATAGCCGCCAGCCGGTCAAAGGAATCCCGGAATATGGCCCGGTAAAAACGGATCCATGCCTCTTTCCAGAGGGGGCTTTTTTCGGCGCGGCGGAGTATGTTGAATTCCCGGTTAACCAGAGACTGTGCTGCTTCGGCATCGGTATCGTATATCCAGACTTCGGTGTTGCTGTTTGCCAGGGCGGCCTTTTCCCGGTTTTCCCTGGGGTAGGCAAATTCGGTAACCGGCCCCGGGACGATCAGGTGGTAATTGGTGGGGGCGATTGAATCCAGGGCGGAGAGTATGACAGGCTGGAGGGCCGTATTTCCCCCGGGCCCGTATGAGAGGGCCAGGAGTTTTGGTTTTGATCCCCCCTCTCCTGTTCCGCCGGCCTTTGCTTTTTCTTCAAGTTCAATACAGAGGCCCCAGCCTTCATTGCCCGAAAAAGAAAGTTCCACGAGTACCGCGTTCATGCCGTAATAGTTAAAGGAGGCAATATCCCCGCTGTTTTTAAGGCGTTTTTGTACATCTTTCGCCATGATTTCCACGCTTTCGTGGGCCGAAGCGGGGTAGACGGCCAAGTCAAAATGTACCCCTGAGGGGGAACTGAAGGCAAACTTGTTTTTACCGTCCCCTTCCAGGAAATCAAAATCTACGGGAAGATCGATGCCGAACCCCCAGGTTGGGGAGATCAGAGGTTCGGCCGGGAGGAATGAGGGCCTGAGGAAGAGCAGCAGTCCGGCGAAAACAGCCCTGGGTATAGAATGAAATTTCATGATATTATATATATCGGTTAAAGAGGATCCCGATTGAAGCAGCGTATTGAAGTTTTGTTTGAAAACCATGAGTGTGTTGTGCTGAATAAACCCGCCGGGCTCCCGGTACAGGGGGGCCGGGGCGTGTCCTCTTCCCTGGACGCGATTCTGCAAGACCCCCGGGGCAGGCTGGGGGAGATTCATCTTGAAAAGGGAACGCGGCTGCTTCTGGTACACCGGCTCGACAAGGACACCAGCGGGGCGCTGCTTGCGGCAAAAGGCCATGAAGCGGCGGCAAAATTTTCCGCCCTTTTTGCCAGCGGGGAAAGGGGAGGGCAGGGGGCGCGGGAAGTGCAGAAACGCTACCTTGCCGTCTCCGCCGGGCGCCCCTCGCCTGAGCCGGGCGTTATCAGGACGAGCCTTGACATACGGGGAAAGTCCAAGACCGCCGAAACAAGCTACGCCCGGCTTTCAGGCGGCCCCCTTTTGGATGACGCTGCGGCCGGGGGCCGCTCTTACGGCCTTGAATTTTCGGTACTGGAACTGGAACTGGGCACCGGCCGCATGCACCAGATACGCCGCCATCTCCAGGAGATAGGCTGCCCCATTCTGGGGGATGACAAGTACGGCGACTTTGCCCTGAACAAGGCGCTGCGTAAACAGGGGGCGGTAAAGCGCCTCCTCCTTCACGCCTCCCGTCTTGTGGTTAGCGATACTGTTCCGGGCTGCAACATTGACGTGAGCGCGCCCCTCCCCGAATATTTCGCCCGGTTTTTTATCCATGTCCTCCAGGGGATTGGCGCCCAGGGGGACGTTGTCCGCGCCGGGGACCACGAGCGCCATGCAGGCGGTATCCCGGTTTTCCCAGTAGATCCTTACCGGCTCCGATTGGACCAGTAGAGTTTTAGAACAGTTCTCCCTTTAGTAATTGCACAGCCTCTTGTGTGTTTCAAAAATCGCAAGGATGTTTTCAGGCGGGCAATTAGCCTGGATATTGTGCCCTGATCCAAACAAATATCCTCCACCCGGTTTGAAACTATTTATTTTCTCTTCCACCATAGCTATGACTTCTTCTTTACTCTTGTGGAAGCACCCCTGATTATCCAGTCCGCCGTGGATAACCATCTTGCCGTAGGTCATTTTTTTCAGACGTTT
>JAITNM010000021.1 GCA_031290475.1 Treponema sp.
ATGCGCTTAAAAACCCCTGAATTAAGCATTGAAAAAACCTTGTTTAAAACATCCAAATGTTTTTCAAGAGATCCTTCCCCCATTAAAAACAGCAAGATCAGGTAAACCGGCTTATGTCCCGGCGCATCGTATTCAATACCTGCACGGGATATGCCTATCGCCCCAATCACGTCTCTTATGCCGGGATAACAAGCATGAGGTATTGCAACCCCGGGAACAACAGATGTGTTCATTTTGTTTTCCCGCGCATTTATTGCTTCATACATCACTTTCCCATCCAGTTCCGGATGAACAGCAATGATGGTCTCAATGAGTTCCTCGAAAACTTTATCTTTGGTTTTGCTTTCAAGGTTCAGTTTAATGCTCTGTATATCAAAGACATCGCTCAACAGCATTTCTCTCCTCCAAAGAATCCTTCAAAGTTATTTATTCAAAATTTAATAATTTAAATAAGCCTCGAGACAATGAGAAAATAATAGGTAAAGGAGAAAAAAGAGGAATCAGATTCGAAGTTTAAGAAGAATGTCGTTTTTTAAACTGATATGCCGTGTTTTTATGCCTGCCTTGAAGGGCGATTTAGAGAAAGGGTCCCCAATATTGGGCGAACCAGGCAGAGAAGCAATCCGGTGAAACCCCATACGTAAAGGGGAAGATTGGATGTTGTAGGTTCTGGTAATAAATACCGGTTCCTCTGCCGGATATTGGATAAAACGATTGTCCGGTAAGCCGAAAAGATTGTCTGAATCAGAATTTTCCATTTCAAGGCTTACAGAACGGAGCGGTTCCGCGGCCGAGAGGGAGAAGCTTCCTATAACAGAGATGGCTATATAACCCGCAAAAATGAGATAAAACAGCCTCTTCCGTGAAAATCGAACCATAACCTGTATTTTATAGCATTATCCGGAAATTTTAGCAAGGGGTAAACACAGGGCCAGTACATACTAAGAAAAAAAAACTGACCACACTGACAGCACGGACTTTTCACTAAGAATTCAACCACTAAGATACCATTCCGCCATTCCCCGCCGTTCAGTACATTACCCCTTTACCGCTCCTGCGGTCATGCCCTCCACCAGATACTTCTGAGCAAAAAAGAGGAAAATCAACGCCGGAATGGTGGCTATGGTTGATGCCGCCATGAGCAGGGTCCAGTCAGAATTGAACTGCTGTACAAAACGCTGGAGTCCTACAGTCATAGTCATGATAGTCTCCCGGCGCAAAAAAACGCTGGCAAAGGTATATTCGTTCCAGGTATTGATAAAGGTAAATATGGCCACCGTGGTGATCCCCGGCAGTACCAGGGGCAGAATGATATAAACATACGCGTGGAGACGGGAACAGCCGTCCACCATAGCGGCCTGCTCCAATTCCCGGGGAATTGTATCAAAAAATCCTTTTAGCATCCAGATAGAAAAGGCGATATTAGTCGCGGTATAAGTAAGGATAACGGAGAGTAGATTGTTCAAGAGTCCTGTACCGGCAAATATCCGGTACAGGGGAATAAGCAGAAGCATTGTAGGAAACATCTGAATAATCAGCAGAAAGACTGAATAGGTGCGGAAATACCGTCCTCGAAAACGAGAAATGGCATATCCGGCACAGGAAGCTAAAATGATGCATATTCCCATAGTTGCTATGGTAACAACAAAACTGTTACGCATCTTCTTCATAAAATCTGTAACAAAGATGACATCCTTAAAGCTCTGAACACTGAATTCATCGGGGGACATCGGTATCAGAGAAGTTGAGGACATAGCTACGGTATATTCTTTAAAAGCGGTTCCGAGCATGGAAATGAAAGGCAAGGCGGTTAAAAAAACCGCGATGCAAAGGACAATATGTTTTAAGATTCGTAGAATATATGCTTTCTTGGTTTTATAACGCATTTTATAAATCCTCTTCATTGTTTTTTTGATAATGAAAATAAATCATGGAAAAACCAAGCATGATTATCAGCATAATAACGGCAATTGCCGAAGCATAACTGGTCTTGTTACGGAAAAATGCCGTATAGTACGTCAATATGGGCATCACAAAAGTTGAATTGTTTGGACCACCCCTCGTTAAAAGGTAGATATTTTCAAAATTGTTAAAGGTCCAGATTATTTCCAGAATAATACAGATTGAGCTAACGCCCCGTATCCGGGGAATAGTTATATAATAGAGGGATTTCCAAAAACCCGCGCCGTCTACATAGGCGGACTCGTATAACTCCTTTGGAATACTTTGAAGGCCTGCCAAAATGATGATCATCATAAAGGGGAAATTCCTCCAAGTACCGGTCATAATAACCGTAAACTTTGCAATCGTTTCGTTTGCTAAAAAAAGAATAGGCTTTTCGACCAAGCCGATTTTCATCAAAACGCCATTAATAAACCCCAACCGGTCATTGAATAGCCAAGACCAGTTTGTGGTGGCCACAGAAGGAGCAACGACCCAAGGCAGCAGAAAAAGTGTACGGTATATGCCGCGTCCGCGCATTTCATCCTTCAGCATCATGGCCAGAATAAATCCAATTATATAGGACAGTCCTACGACGCTAAAGGTATACACAATTGAAAAACCAAATTTTTGCCTGAATTCCACATCGGAAAAAAGGAGCTTGGAAAAATTTTCAAAACCAACAAATTTTCCCGAATTTGGCGCCATTGCGTTAAAGTCACGAAAACTCAGACCAATGCCGTTAAGCAGAGGATAAAAACTAACCGCCAAGATAATCAACAATGCAGGGGCCGTCATAATATACCCAAACAGATCACTTTCCCAGGAAGACAACTTTCTTTTCAAAACAACCGCCTTTAGACAACCTCGCTCATTAATTAGCGTCTGTCCATAAAGCCGGTTACTTTGTGGACAGACCGCAGACCTTGGTCTGATGCATTTACATACGCAAATACGGTTTAATTATATTCTTCAATAGCCCTTTTTATTTTTTCATTCCCTTCCGTCGCGGCTTTTACCGGATCAATGCCAAGACAAATCTGCTGGAAAACGGTACCCGGAATATATTCCCCCTCAAGCTGCAGGAAGGCAGGATAAAAATGCGCCAATGGGAAGGTTTCGGATTTTCCGGCCTTCACAACCCACTCGTTTACCTGAGTAAGCTTCAGGTCATTTTTGTAATAGGGATGTTCATGGAATGACGGACGTACGGGGAAATTGGCTCCACCGTACTCTACAAAATAGTCAAGACTGTTTTCCATGAACCATTTGATAAACCGCCGGGATTCCGCAGGATGCCTGGTCGCCTTAAAGGACATGATCTGATTCGGCGTATTAGGCACATAGCCGGTCTTGGCGCTGGGACCTGCTAACGGAGGTAGTATTTCTATCTGATCGTAGAAAGGCGCATCTCCAACTTCCGCAGGAGTAGACGCCCAGATACAGGCGGCATTTCCCGAATTAAACAATTTAAGAATATCACCGTATTGATACCCGGCGGCGCCAGCGGGGATTAACTCTTCATCAACCATCTGTTTCAGATAGTTCAACATCTCAAGGGACTCTTTGGAAAGCAGATTCGGCTGATAATTTTCATCTACCCAACCTACCTCGTTGGCAAAAAGCATGTTAGCAATATCATGGGTACCATAAATACCGTTTGCCGATAAGGCAATGGGTACCTTATCGGGGAAGGTCTTTTTACACTTCCGCAGAGCATCCATATAATCTTCCCAGGTCTTCAGCTTCGACACATCAACGCCGGCTTCTTTAAAGAAGTCAGCGCGGTACATGATCGGTTTCGGCGCCACGCCCATTACGAAGGCGGTAACCTTGTCTCCAAAACGTGCGGAATCGAAAGCTGAGGAATAAATATCGTTTAGAATCGGATTCTTTTCGTTCTCCCATTCGGTGATGATAGGCTGTAAATCAAGCAAAACATCCATCTTTGAATACAACCCAATCTGGCCGCCTGCGCCGGTTGAAACGTCCGGCGTTGTGCCGGTGGTAATAGCAGTCATAAAATTCTCAAGATACCCATCCCAAGACAGGATCTGCCATTCTATCTTAATATCAGGGTTTTCCGCCTCAAAACGCTGAACCAGTTTTTTAAATGCCGCCTCATGTTTGAGCGCCGGTCCCCAGGACATTTCCCAAACCAGCAGTGTGACCGATTCCCCGGAAGCGGCTTTGCCATTTCCCGTTGCCGCTCCTCCCGATTTACCTGAACAGGCGATCATCCCTATTGCGATCATGCTAATAAAAAGCAAACCCACAATTTTCTTCATAATAAGCCTCCTTAAAAACTTTGTTCTTTTTGAACCATTTACTAAACTTTATGGAATAATTTTTACAATTTTGTGTATTGAATCTCAGTTCATTGTATGTTATACTACAAAAATTAAGAGGGAAAATATGAAACGGATAACTATTACCGGCGCGGCAGGGCTCTTAGGACCTACGGTGGCCGGGTATTTTGTTGAGAAAGGGTATGAAGTGCTGAGTACGGATATTAAACCGCCGGCCACAATGATTCCAAATACCCGGTTTGTTCCGGCTAATCTCGGCAATTTGGGGGAATGTTACGGCGTACTGGAAGAGGCCGAAGCGCTAATCCACCTGGCGGCCATTCCCCGGGCTTACTGGTACCCAAACGAGGTAACCTTTGGGAACAATGTAACCGCCAGTTACAATATTCTTGAAGCCGCCGCGGGACGGGGCATTAAGAAGGCGGTTCTGGCTTCAAGCGAGTGTATCTACGGGATCGTTACTACGAAGAAGGGGCTCATCCCCGCGTATGTTCCCATGGACGAAGATCATCCCCTCTTGCCGGAGGACGCGTACAGTCTTTCCAAAATATGCGCCGAAGCTGCCGCCGGGGTATTCCACCGCAGGACCGGTATGCAGATAGTTTCATTCCGGCTGGGTAACGTTATCACCCGGGAAATGTACGCAAATTTTCCCGGTTTTATCCACGATCCCAAACCCCGTAAGCCTATACTCTGGAGCTATATTGATGCCAGGGACATAGCCGCCGCATGTGAATTGGCTATCCTCAAAGACGGTCTGGGTTCGGTAACGGTTAATCTCGCCGCAGACGATACCAGTGCGGATATTACCACCGGAGAACTCCTCAAGGCGGAATTCCCGGCTATAACTGATATCCGCTGTCCTGTGGACGGTTACCATACGTTATTGAGCAACAAGAAGGCAAAGGAAGTCCTGGGCTGGAAGCCGGTTCATTTCTGGCGGGATAATGTCCGGCTTTAAAGGGAATCCGCCGGATGTGAGTTCTATTCGGAATACGTAACCGGGCCCTGGAGCTTGAAGCCGTGCGGTTTTTCCAGGATCCATCTATCCTTATAGATACGCAGTGTTGCTAAAAGCTCCCCGCCTGAGCCATGGTGCCAGCTGATATTGCCTTCCTGGTCAATCGTAATATAAAACCAGCCGCCGCTTATAAGCTGCCGTGGGAGCCCCGGACTCCGTTCAAAATGAATGGCGTTATTCGTCCCGGTAATAAAGGCTCCGTCTCCTCCAAGAGTAGAAGCTGTCGTTCTCAGAGTTTCCGCTATGCTGAAAAAAGTATCCTCCCCCTGGTATACCATGAGTATTTCTGACTGGATGCTGTTATCAGGGTTAAGTTTTATAAGTTCTGTTTTGGCGTTCCCCATACTGCCTGATATAACCGCGCCGTATAGGGTCCCGCTCCCGCTTCGGAAGATCCTGGCGCCCACACGGGCGGGATATGGCAAGGGTACCGTTTCCCCGGTAACGGTATTTACCTTGAGAAACGGCGCGTTTCTTCTGGCATCGGCCTCACCCCTGCCCCCCGAAACAGCGCCGCGCCCAATAATTATATTTTTGTCGTCAAAAAAGGCCGCGTCAAGGGAACCGGCCGAGGAAAAATTAAAACGCACATTTCCTGTCTCCGTGGATAGTATTGTAATATTTCCCACTGAATCAAGAAACATGGCTTGTTGATCAATAACAGAAACTGAACGCAGGGGCGAACGGATAGACAGTTTGTTTAACGCGGAACTATCAAACTCCGCCTCTCCAGCCATTCTTATAGCGGGAAAAGGAAGGGGAGAGACATCCTGCCAATAAAGAAAAGTTCCGTTCCTGTCTGAATCCGGACTTTTATTGCCCGGCAATGAAATAATATGGTTATATGACCCTGCTCCGGTTAAAGGAAGCTTATCTCCTTCCCGAAGGACGTTAAAATCAAGAGGGATAATACCTGAAAGGTTATTGCCGGTAATAAAAGCAAAGTCAAATGCAGAAGCCGCGCCCTCAATTACCGCTGTTTGTTCACTGGTTGCAAGAAGATGAAGATTACCTGAAGTCTCCGTGGGCCTCCGGGAAAGTACATAAACGGCGCCCGTTGCCGTTCCCAGGGCCAGGCGATCCGGCCTTACAAAAGTTAAGGCCTTAACAGCAGGCATAGTATCAGGCAAGGGGAATACGCCCCTGGTTTCCAAATTTGCCGAAGATGCCCCCTCGCCTGAAGCCGGGAGATTAATGCCGGAATTGTTTATCCTGTAGTAATACAGTTCATTGTTATTAAGATATAAAAAGTCATCGCTACCGGCCGCATCGGGGTATAAGACGCCCTCGGGGACGCGGTTCTTCCTGGTTAATTCATTCCCCCTCACCGCGTCAATGATAACGAGAGCCCCTCCCGCAAAGCCGGCCAGGAAACGGTTATTTCCAAAAAGGAGGGGAGAACCGAGATTTGGAACAACAGAAAAATGGTACAGTTCTTCTCCGGATTCAAGGTCCCAATAAGAGAGGATACCCGAAGGGGAATACGCCGCCATTATCCGTTCCGATCTTCCCGTAGCGGTAAAAGAAACTCTGCCGGTCTGATCCACCGGAAAACTCAAAAGTTCCCCTGTTTCGGGACTCATGAACAAAAGTCCGCCCTGGCTATTTTGTGAAGCGATGATAAAAGCACCCATAGCTGAATAGGTAATATGAGAAACAGGATCTCTGGAAGGGACAGTAAAAAACTTTTTTTTCTTTTCATAGTCCCAGGCTGATATGCGGTATAACCCAAAAGAATCGCTTTCAACAAGGGCGATCTGGGTGTAACCCGGACGCAGCGCCATGGAAACAATAGCGTTTTCGCTTAGTTGAAACCGTTCCTCGGCGCACATTTCTCCAAGGTTCCATATTCCCAAGAAACCATCTTCCCCAGCGCTTAAAACACGGTCTTTTCCGTCGTAAAGAAGGCAAACAACCCCGCCCCGGTGTTTTCCCGCCGGTATGCTTTTGTTTCCATGGGCCTGGTTCTGAGCCAGAGCAGTATAAGTTTTTGGCAGTAATCCTGCAACAAAAACAAAAACCAGGAAAAGGGGCGGTCTCCCCTTCATTTTATATCCCCGCCCAGCATCATATTTTTTACCGAAAGGTAGTTTTTGTGCCGTAGTGAAGAAAACAGCTCGCCCTTGGGGTGTTTTTTAAAATCATCGGCGGTTTTTTCATAGACCGAAAGGGGCAGGAGCGAGACGGCGACCGAATTTTCTTTTAATCCATGGATATGGAATTCCAGAGCGTCAGGACTTTTTTTCTGGTACCATACGCTTACTTCAAGATCTCCATTGCTTTCTTCCGCCTTAAGGAAGAGATAGTACTTTAGAGACTCCACCGCCATAGGCTCAAGATCATCCCGGTATACCCTGAGCCTGTCCGCAAGCTCCTGGTAACCGATGATTACTTCCTCCGGGGCCCCTTTTTCCTTTTTGCGATAGTAAAACGACATCCGGTCCAGTTCGGGAATAACTTCGAATTTCAATTTTTTTTCAGGCCAAAGAACAGTAATCGGAAATTCGGGCTTATGCAATTTTCCACAGCTTGTACAAGTAAAATTAAGAAAAGTTCCGTTGATGATTTCTTCAAGATACTGCCCCTGGGTATCCAGATCGATCTCTTCAGGAACCTCTACCGTAAAAGTATTCTCGCACAGGCAGGGTATCTTGCGTTTCATATAACCATCCTCACTTTAGGCCGCTAACGGCGCGCCAGAAAAAGAATATCACCGAATACGGCGAATATCATTAACCCAAAAATCAACACCACCCCAACAGTCTGAAAGGCGTAAATAGCCTTGGGGTTCAGGGGGCGTCTGTTTATCAATTCAATGATGAAAAGGATAATCATCCCTCCGTCAAGCACCGGCAGGGGCAGAAGGTTCATAATACACAAAGCGATGGAAATTAAGGAAAGAAAACTCGCCATGGAACTGATACCGGCGCCAAAACTCCGGTCAAAGCCCTCGGCAGCCGCGTCACCGACCATGTAGGTGATCCGCACCGGCCCTGAGACCGCCTGGGTCAGATCAATTCCCCGAAAGAGGAGGGAAAGGCTCCGCAGGGAAATCACAAAGGTCTTCCAGGCCTCCCGGGCGCCCTTGAGTATGGCGGCCGGAGGGGAATACGAGGGGGTATGGTAATTAATTGTTTTGTAGGCAATGCCGATATCCCCAAGGGAACCGTTGTTATATGAAAGCACAATATCTGTGCTTTTTATCTCACCCCGCCGCTCATATTCTACAGAGAGGACCGATGGCTGATCCTGCAGTATTGGTATCATTTCCACCGAGTAATTGAAATTCCTTCCGTTTATTTTAAGGATCCGGTCTCCCTCTTCAATTCCCGCTATGGCGGCCGGACTGTCCGCGACAACATCGCTCACCAGGGGATCTGTCCAAAAATAAACCCCTATTTTTCCTGCGCCGGTACTCTTGTCTAAAAGGGGGCGAACCATTAGTTCCCTCTCTGTACCGTCCCGTTCTACTGTTACCGGCAGTTCTTTTTCCGCATTCGGGGCAATTACCTCCTGTATATCGTGGTAATTGGCGATATTTCTGCCGCCAATTTTCACGATACGGTCGCCGGTTTTAAGCCCCGCAACATCGGCCGGGTACCTCTCGCCGGGAGTAATGTCAGAGGCCAAGACGATGCGGTTTTCCAGGGTATTTACTTCAAACCCAATACCCCAGATTACCGAGAAAACCAATACTGCAAATATCAAATTAAAAAGGGGGCCGGCAAAGGAGACGACGATTCGTCTTAAAGGACTCGTTCCGTAGTAAGTCCCCTTTATCCGGGCGATCTCTTTTTGTTTATTTTCATAGGCTTCTTTAAATTCATTCTCGCCGCGCATTTTGCAGTAACCCCCGATAGGAAACATGCTGATGCGGTATTCCACCTCTCCTATTTTCTTTTTTAAGATCGGTTTACCCCAACCGATAGAAAAAGCTTCAACATCAATACCTACAAGGCGGGCAGCGAGAAAATGCCCCAATTCATGAACAAACACCACTACCCCAAGGCCTAAAAGACCCAGAATAATCTTTACAATGATCATCCGTTTAACTCCAAAATATAATTTTCCGCAAGACGGCGGGCAAGCTTATCATTTTCCAGTATATGATCCAGCGCCCGTTCACTTAAGAAATCCGCCTGGGATAATTTCTTGCCGCTCCAATTGTTATTCATAACATACTCAACAATCCGGGGAATATCAACAAAGGCGATTTTCCCCTTCAGAAAGCCATTTACCGCAACCTCATTGGCAGCGTTGTATACTGCCGGATACAGCCCTCCCTCCCGGACGGCTTTATATGCCAGGGGCAGCATGGGAAATTTCTTATCATCCGGTTTTTCAAATTCAAGAACAAGATGATCAAAATCAAGAAGATCAATAGAACAGGATCGGTGTTCAGGATAGTAAAGCGCGTTGTGGATGGGAAACCGCATGTCCGGCTTTGAAAGCTGGGCATACACCGCCCCGTCCCTGAGCCTAACCATGGAATGAACCACGCTTTGGGGATGAATTATCACCTTAATCTGATCCGGGGTTACCTCGAAAAGAAAAGCCGCCTCAATAACCTCCAGCCCCTTATTAGCCAGGGTGGCTGAATCAATCGTTATCTTAGGTCCCATGTTCCAGGTGGGATGGTTAAGCGCTTCTTGAGGCCCTATCGTTTTTAAGTCTTTTTCGGACCAGGTGCGAAAAGGGCCGCCCGAAGCGGTAAGGAGCAGTTCCAGAGCCTTGTCCCTTCCGTGGGCTTCAAGGAGGTTGAAAATTGCCGAATGTTCCGAATCCACCGGAATAACGCGGGACCCATGCTTTTCCGCCAAGGCAAAAACCAGGGGAGAAGCCATGACAATAGTTTCCTTGTTTGCCAGGGCAAGATCCGCCCCGGCTTTTAACGCGGCCAGAGACGGCTCAAGCCCCGGGGCGCCCGCAATACCGTTTAACACAATATCCGCGCCGCATTCTTCAATCGCCCGGAGCAGCCCCTTTTTCCCAAGGTACCCGTTCTCCCGATCAAAATTCTTTTCTCCGGAGGAATAAACCAGCGCCGCAGCGGGAAATTCTTTTGAGAGCGCTAAAAGTCCGTCCAAATTCCGGTGGCTTGAAAAGAGGACCGGTTCAAAATCGTCTTTTCCTAAACGGAGAATATCCAGAGCGCTTGTTCCAATAGAGCCTGTGGCTCCTAAAATAGCTACCTTTTTTTTCATATCCACACATTAATTAGAGTTCTCCATAATTAAAGGACATTATGGATCCGGCATAGATGCCGCAGCTTTCATAAATTAGTTAAAAAGCACCCGGTACAATCCGTAGTATACCGGCGCCGTCAGGGCGATTGAATCAAGGGTATCTAATGCCCCTCCCCGGCCGGGGATAATAGACCCTGAGTCTTTGATATTAGCGCTCCGCTTCATCACCGATTCGGCAAGATCTCCCAGAGAAGCGGCCGCCGCGCAACACAGGCCTAATACAATTCCTGTTACAACAGGGGAATGCAGCCGTGGGGAAGTAAAGACATGGGGGGCAAAATGTACCGAACCGATTCCTACCAATACGGATGCGGTAAAGCCGCCGGCAAAACCCGCGACACTTTTATTGGGACTGGCGGAAACAACCCCCTGGTTTCCCCTGCCAAAGAGCATACCTATAGCCCAGGCGCATGAATCGTTGGCAATAACGAGGAGAAGAAAAACCAGGATAATGAGATCCGCATGGGGGAACAAGGCAAGCCTGATCATCCAGGTCATGAATAAACCGGGATAAATGATAACCCCAATTCCTGCGGAAATCTGATTCAGGCTGTCTTCAAATTTGTTGGCGGCAAAGAAAATGCGGGAAATGAGGAGCCAGGCGCAGCCGGCCGTCAGGAAAAAAGGCAGAAACCGGCTATTGTTATAAAAACTCACCGTCATGGTCATGGCAATGGGGCAGAGGCTTCCCAGGATAATAACTTCCGGATTAGAAATACGGAGGGACCGGGTTTTTAGCATGGAGGCAAACTCCACCGCTCCCAGGGCATTTAGAATAATAATAATGATATTCACCGCAAGGTGGTTTTTTTGGGGCAAAAAAAGCACTACCACCGCAACCAGGGGCAGTCCGATGACAAAGAGGAGGAGGCGCTGGATGAGCTTTTTCATACCTTTGTACCCCCGTATCGCCGCTTCCGCCCCCGGAATTGGGTCAGGGCAGCCTTAAAATCTTCCTCCGTAAAATCGGGCCAGAGCTTTTCGGTTATCCAATACTCCGCATAAGCCCCCTCCCATAGGAGGAAATTGCTGGTCCGAAACTCCCCGGCGGTCCTGATGATAAGGTCAGGATCGGGAATATCCGGATTATCTAAATAGTGGCGGAAGTCCTCCTCAGAGAACTCCCCGTTCTTACCGGCGCCTGCCGCCAGAAGTTTCCGTATAGCCCGGACTATTTCATCCCGGCCGCCGTAATTCAGGGCCAGAATTACCTGCATACCATCAAAATGCCGGGTATCCTCACAGGCTTCCCGGAGTTCCTCGGCAATATCAGAGGGCAGTCCTCCGGCGTCTCCATAATGACGGATCCGTATCCGGTTTTCCCGGTAAAAATTCAACTCTTCCCGGAGGTACTGCCTAACCAGCCCCATAATGAACCCCACTTCTTCGGCTGTTCGTTTCCAGTTTTCCGTAGAAAACACATATAGGGTCAGAAAAGAAACCCCCAAGTCGCTTGCGGCCTTGACGATCCGTTTTGCCGTTTTAAGCCCTTCCAGGTGTCCCTGGGTACGGATCTGATTCCGTCCCTGGGCCCAACGGCCATTACCATCCATTATGATACCAACATGTGCGGGTACAGGGCTAGTACTCAAACTGCAAGTATTTCCTTTTCTTTTTCATCCAGAACTTTACCGATTTTAGCGATGTAAGAATCGGTCAACTTTTGAAGCTCTTCGGCATTGTCCCGTTCTTCGTCTTCGGTAAGGTCTCCTTTCTTGAGGAGCGCTTTAAGCTCTTCATTCCCATCCCGCCGGACATTCCGCACCGCCACCCTGCTCTGTTCCGCCTGGTTCTTGGCCACTTTAACCACCTCTTTCCGCCGTTCTTCGGTAAGGGACGGAATAGCAATACGGATTACCTTACCGTCATTGCTGGGGTTAAGGGACAGTTCCGAAGAACGGATAGCCTTTTCGATTTCACTAATCATAGCCTTATCCCAAGGCTGAATTACGATGAGCCTGGCTTCGGGGACAGAAATATTGGCAACCTGATTCAGGGGTGACTTGTCTCCGTAATAGTCAACCCTGATCTTATCAAAGAGGGATGCCGAAGCCCGCCCGGTACGGAGGGAGGCAAAGCCCTCCGTAAGGACGGCAACGGTTTTTTGCATCTTTTCTTCAGATGCGGCAATCACAGCATGCATATATACTCCGTATGTCTATACTCCGTATATCAGCCGCCGACTTTAAAATAGGCATAGCCGGCAATACTGAGTTTAGCCCCTATTTGGCTTCCGGTTTCGGCGAGGGCTTTCTCCACTGAGATTTTTTCATCCTTCACATAGCCCTGCTCCAGGAGGCAGATCTCAGAAAGGTATTTCTTCACCTTGCCCTGGAGGATCTTTTCAAATTGTTCGGGCTTGGCATCCTTCATCTTGCCAAGCTTCTCGTCCTTTTCCATTTGCTTCCGGAAAATATCTTCCTGTTCCTGGAGGAAAGCTTTATCGATTTTGCTCTGATCCAGGGCCATGGGATTGAAGGCCGCAACATGAAGGGCAAGGTTAAAGGCTAAGGATTTCGCCTCCTCCTTCTGGAAGGCCTCCGCTTTGTCGGCGGCGAGTTTTACGACCACTCCTATTACCCCATCCCCGTGAATATAACTCGTAAGATACTCGTTGTCCGCCGCCTTCACCGTCTGAAGCCGTTTAAGGCCCATATTCTCCCGGATTTTGGTGGCAAGCCCGGTGACCATAGCGGCAAGTTCTTCATTGGGTTCCGTATAACCCTTCTCCAAAGCCCGGTCAGCCACCTTTCCGCCCAGTTCGATGAATTCGGGATTCCGGGCTACAAAGTCGGTCTCAGAAGCAAGTTCCACGAGAACAGCCTCATTGCCCTTTACCGTAATGAAGACCTTTCCTTCGTTGGTGGCCCGGCCTGACCTCTTTTCAACCGCCGCAAGGCCCTTTTCTTTGAGCAGCTTCTCCGCCTTAGCAAAATCACCATTGCCGTCCTGGAGCGCCTTCTTACACTCCATAGGTCCTGCTCCGGTTATGTCCCGAAGCTTCTTTACATCCGCAGCACTAATTTCAGCCATATAGTATAAACTCCTCCTATTCTTCTTTAAAAACTTTATCCACATCCACCGGAAGCGCATCCTCTTCATCTTCTACCGGCGGCGGCCCTTCGGTCTTTTCGGGTTCCGAACCTGTAGAATAGGATTCGATGTCGATTTCCTGATCCTCTTCTTTAAGAGACACATCGGTCACGATCTCTTCCGTGTCTTCGTCTTCATCTCCCAAGGTTTCGATGATCTTAAGCCCGGCCTCGTTGTCCGCTTCTATGACCGCATTGGCAATGATCTGGGTAAAGAGCGTGATGGCCCGGATGGCATCGTCGTTCCCCGGAATGGGATAATCAATGCCGTCGGGATTGCAGTTGGTGTCTACCACCGCAATGATGGGGATACCCTGCCGCTTGGCTTCCGCCACGGCAATAGCCTCTTTCCGGGTATCAATAATGAAAAGGATCCCCGGAAGGTCCTTCATCTCTTTGATACCCCCCAAGTTTTTCTGGAGCTTTGCACGCTCCTTTCCCAGGGAGGCGATTTCTTTCTTTGTGAGATTTTCAAAGGTTCCGTCGATTTCCATTTTTTCCAGTTTCTTAAGACGGAGCAATGATTTTTTTATAGTAACAAAATTGGTAAGCATACCGCCAAGCCAGCGGCTATTAACAAAGAACATTCCGCAACGTTCGGCTTCCTTCTGGATCGCCTGTTGGGCCTGTTTTTTAGTACCCACAAAGAGCACCGTCTTGCCGGAGCTCACCGTTTTTCGGACCGCGTCGTAGGCGTCTTTGATGGCCTGAATGGTCTTTTGCAGATCAATGATATGGATCCCATTCCGTTCCGCGAAGATGTACTTTTTCATCCTCGGATCCCAGCGTTTTACCTGGTGACCAAAATGGACCCCCGATTCCAGCAGGCTCTTCATAGTAACTACCGCCAAAATTTCCCTCCTGGCCGTATCGGGCGTCCTATAATTCCCCACAGAGCCCTCAATGGACCCTCTTTGAAGATTACCGGAGCGTCATTACGGCGCCTTCTCTGTATCTCACCAGACCGCGTATTCTTTACAATGAAAGAAATTGGCCGGGTGGAAATTTTGATGAAAAAATCCAGGATTTTTCATCGTATATCTAGCTCCCATAAGGGTAGCCATTTTCCCTCAGCATGACATAAAATTCCCGCATAGGCAAGCCCACAATACCGCTATAAGAACCTTTTATGCCTGAAATAAAACACGAGGCCAGGCCCTGGATCTTGTAGGCGCCCGCCACTTCCTGCCATTCACCGGTATTGAGGTACCATTCAATTTCCTCTTCCGAAATGGCCATAAAGCTCACCGAACTTACCACAGAACGGCAATCCATGATCTTTTCCCGGCCGTTAAAAAGAGCCACAGAGGTAACAACCTGATGTTCACGGCCCTGGAGTTTTCTCAGCATGGATGCGGCGTCATTACGGTCCAGGGGTTTTCCCAGGACTTTTTCGTCCAGAAAAATGACCGTATCCGCCCCGCAGATCCAGGGCGGAACCCTCCCCTGAAAAAACTCGACAATCCGCTCCACTTTCCGTACCGCGAGGCTTTTTGTAATTTCCTCCGGGCTCAGATCTTCCCCATAAACTTCATCAATACCGGCAGGCATGATGTTGAAAGGTAAACCCATAAGACGAAAATATTCTTGCCGTCTAATGGAGCCGGAAGCCAAAATGATAGAATCCATATTGTTTTTTGAGAGATACGGGACCCAAACCTGCCGCCTTTAGCTCCGGAGGCGGTGTATCCTTTAGTATACATTCTCCTTATCTGGAATAGAATAGGTTGTTTTATAGAAGAATGTCAAGTCGGGTACCGCGAACCCATACCGCCCATACCTGTTATTCCGATTTTCATATTACATAATTCCGTACACCTTGGCTGCGGTTCTCCACATGACATTCTCGTAATCTTCATCATTGCCAATAACATCAGCGAAGGTATCCAGGGCGGGCTTAAGGTTGCCGATCTCATCGCTTCCGAACATTATCTTATCAGATCCGACTTTCTTAATCATGGCCGCAATACATACGCTCGGCATCCAACTCGGCTCAAGATAAACGTTCTTGAATTCCTTAGCCATGATAAGAGCCTGGGTCTGAAGCATATTACCGCCCGTATGGGATATCACCGTTGATACTTCAGGATGCGACTTAACAGCCCCATAAGCTGCTATTGGATCCGCAAATGGGATTCCGTTCCCGGTATGGATCATAACAGGAAGGCCTATCTCCCTCGCGATGTCAAAGACCTTCATGCCGTCAATACCTGAAGGATTTACGGAATATGCAAAAGTATGAATCTTGATTCCAATGAAACCGAGGGTATTTTTGCATCGCAATACTTCGGCCCGGTAATCCGCATCCCTGAAATGGGGGTTTGCGGAAATCATGCCGAAGATACGACCGGGGTTCCGGCCGCACATGGCCGCGATACGGTCATGTACGGCCTTCGTGTCTTCAAGATAGGGGCGGGGTGTGCTTGGCTGTACTATAGCCTTGTCGATCTTGTAACGATCATAGGCTTCCAGTAATTCGGCTTCGGTCTGCTCAAAATCAAAGCAATGGTCAAGCCCCAGGTGGGCATGTACATCAATGATCATTTAACAACCTCCGGGCACGGCAACGAGGGCTGTAAACCACAATTGCTTACAGCCCTAAGCTTCAACTTAATACCCCTTGTAATCCGCTATGGAGTCGTAGGTGATAACGTAGTTCTCGGGTGAAGTCCAATAAGGAACATTCTCTCCGTTCATCACCCGTATTGCGGTATTAACAGCCAGCCAGCCGTATTGCTTTACATAGTAGCCGACATCGGCGACCCAGGCGTTCGGCTTTCCCAGGAAGTTGTCGATTGCAACCTGCTCGGCGCCGTATGAATAGATCATGACATCCGCTTCACGGCCCGCCGTCTGAACGGCGGCAAGCATACCCTGCCCAACGTTACTCGAAGAAGCGCCTACAAGGATCTTCTTTGAGTCAGGATGGGCCGTCAGGAAGCTCGCCATGATGTTCTGGGACTTCACGGTTTCGCCGCCGCCGTCCTGCCAGTTGATCTTCGACTCAGGGATTACCAACCCCTCGGCGGCCATTCCATCAATGGCAGACTGCATACGGATACGCATAGGCTCGCCCATCGCTTCGGTATAGGAAATGAGAAGCGCGTCAACTTCGTTGTTCCACTTGTCCCTTATAACCTTGGCCATGTGGCGTCCGACGGTATCACCGGCCACAGCGGGGTCTCCGCCCATGACCCACAGACGGGGGCCTTCCGCCCGGCCGCCGTCGAAGTTGACGTCGTACGAGACAATAGGAATGTCCGCTTCCATCGCGATGTCAACCACACCGGAGTTTCCCAGCCATCCCACATCCAGAATGAGGTCGACTTTCTGCTGGATGAAGTTCTGGTAGTTGGAAGGATACTTCGAGACATCCATGTTGCAGAAAGCTTCCACAGTCTTGATGCCGTACTTGGCGCATTCCTCACGGATTGCGTCGCCGAAAATGATGGAGTTCTCGTATCCGGGGTCGTAGCTGTGGATTGCGAAGGTCCAATTGTACTGCGGGTAGTTGCCCTTTTTCGTTTCGGCGTCAATGCCCGCGACGACATCCACCGTACCAACCTCATTCGGTATCGGCGGCTTGATCTGCGGCCTCGTCGGGATGAACGCCCCGGGATCTCCAGCTGGCGCTGCGCTCTCTGCCTTTTTCTCACAAGCTGTAAACACTGAGAGAATCATAAGCAGCGGCAGCACGGTCACGAAGAAGGTTTTCACTTCTTTTTTCATACTCTTTCCTCCAAAGATAAATTTATTTCAAACCCTTCATTACGAAGGATTTTAAAACCAATGCTTCCGCTTCGAAAAAGCGGTATTTTACGCTTTAGCCTATTTCGTCGCAGGCAAGCAAATACAAGGCTTCGGCTGCTTTAACCACATCGTCAAAGCGGATCTTTTCATGAACCGAATGCGCGTCTTCAAGCAAACCGGGGCCGAACACCACCGCGGGAATACCACGCTCAACATAGAATATCGCGTCCGTCGACGCCGTCATCGCACAGGGCTTAGGATCGAGGCCGCATTCCGTCATCGCCTTTTCCATGGCGGTATTCAGAAAATGCCCGTCCGGCAGTTCGAACCCATTGTGCCGGTAATCGAACCTGATCTCCATTCCGTCCCCGATCCGGCGGGTTTCCGGCGTCCGGAACAATTCCGTAATATCATCCATAACCTCACGTTTCGTTTTGTTCGGCAATAAACCGATTATCCCCCTGATACGCGCTTCATTCGGAACCATGGACGGCCATACTCCGGCATGGAACATCCCTATCGTAAGCGGCATCGGATTCTTCACTTCCCTGAAACGCCCGAAATCCTTGGAGTTTTCATACAGTTCCGCGTGATAGCTGCGCAGTAAATCTACCGCCGCTATCGCTTTATAAATTGCGCTGTCGGTACTGCCCGCGCTTCCGGCGTGTCCGGCAATGCCGTGAAAAACC
The DNA here is from genome assembly GCA_031290475.1 of Treponema sp. GTDB lineage: Bacteria > Spirochaetota > Spirochaetia > Treponematales > Breznakiellaceae > JAITNM01. The sequence continues at coordinate 18,049 of JAITNM010000021.1, forward strand.
ATGTCAAACCAAACCGCGCCCCTTACCGATGACTTCAGAGCGAGGTTCGTCGGCTCAAGATTCACTAGCGCGTCCGCAACAGGACCTTTCCCGTACTTGGTTTCCAACAGCGCGAGCGTACCGTTCCCGCCGAACTCCTCCTCCAGAACGATATGGGCAAGGAGGGTGTTTTTCGCACCCAGTTCCTTTGCTGCCTTTAAGGCCAGAACGGCG